>JBAVQO010000036.1:0-4203 GCA_049694135.1 Gillisia sp.
AACGCGCCGGTATTGGCGTTAGCTCCTTACCTGGCTTCCTTAGAATTGTTTGAAAAAGTGGGAATGAAAGCCTTAATAAAAAAACGGAATAAAATTGTGGCCTATCTGGAATTTATCCTTCAAGAAATAGATAAGGAAGTAGACAGCAGTTTTGAAATTATTACCCCATCTTCCCAGCAGGAAAGAGGCACTCAACTCTCTGTTTTTCTTCACGGAGAAGGAAAGGAATTATTTAATTATTTAATGGAAAATGGTGTAATTACAGATTGGCGGGAGCCAAACGTAATTCGTCTGGCACCCGCTCCTTTCTATAGTTCATTTGAAGATATGTATGAATTCGGTCAAATATTAAAAAGAGGAATTCAGGAGAATTAAATTTTATTCTGCTTTAATATCCGTGAAATATAGCTGAAAACTTCCATCGGCGTTGTTGTGCATTTTAGAGATCTTGATTCCTTTAAAAGTTTCGTAATCTTCCCAGGTGGTGCTCAACGATCTCCCGTCGGAAGAGTTATAAGTCCATTCTTTTATCATGGGGGTGCCAGATTCATAGAATACCTGATAACTATCGCCCGGTGTATAACCACCTTCTTTTGAATAGGATACAGTAAAACTGTTCATTTTATTTCCGCTTATGGGAGCGTCGGTTGTCGCGCTTTCCTTTATAGTATTGTCGCTCCACATGATCTGAAAAGGAAAAAGAAGCCAATAACTATCGTTTACAAATTTTTTGTCTGCGTTCATAGAACTATCATCCATCTGATCTTTTCGGTTGTAAGTAACAGTATCCTGCTTTTCAATAAGTTGAACTTTATCTTCTTTGGGCCACCATTTCCAGGCCCTTGAAACTCTTAAGGTGTCGTTGGTTTTTACATTAAAGGTGAAATCGAGCTCATTAATGTTGCTGAAATTTTCGAATCCGTTGGCATATGCCATTCTTTCGGCAATAGGTTGCTCGGCAGAATCCTTTGCCATGGTATCGGAATGTTCTTCAGAGGTGTTTTTCTGGTTTTTGCAGGATGCAAAAAGAACAATCACCACAAAAAGAGTAGACAGTGTTTTCATAATTTTTTATTTTAAAGGTAATGATTTATGTAAAACAATGAAATATTTCTACTAAAACGCACTGATGCTCATTCCCCCATCTGCAATAATATTTTGTCCCGTAACATATGATGATTTTTCCATAGCCAGAAAGCAGATTAAAGAGGACATTTCTTCCGCTCTGGCTACACGGCCTAAAGGAGTCCTTTCTGTTATTGAATTCAACCTTTCCTGTTGTCCAAGGTAGCCTTGAGTAAGAGGGGTCTCGGTAAACCAGGGTGAAACGGCATTCACCCGAATTCCGTCTTTGGCCCATTCGGTGGCAAGACTTCTGGTTTGCTGAAGAAGCCCGGCTTTTGCCATTCCATAAGGCGCTCCGGTTCCCACATCCTGAGTGGCGGCAACAGAAGAAACGTTAATAATACTGGCGCCACTGCTCTTTTTCAGAAATGGATAAAGCTTTATACTGAGATTAAAGGGAGCTAATAAGTTTATAGAAAGAACCCTATTCACTTCTTCTTCGCTATACTCGGCAGCTTTTTTGCGAATATTCATACCGGCATTATTTACCAAAATATCCAGACTTCCCCAATTTTCACGAATCCAGGTTTCGATCTTCAGCAGATCCTCCTCTCTGGAAACATCAGCTTTTAAACCCTTTATGGCAAATCCTTTTTCTTTTAGTTCTTCTGAAAAATTTTCTATATCCTTCTGGTTTCTCGAAACGAACAAAACCTGTGCGCCCAATTCAGCAAACTCAATTACACTGGCTCTGCCTATTCCTTTTGTGCCACCGGTTATTAAGGCTTTTTTATTTTTTAGATTCCACATGTTTTTTTTAGGTATAATATAATAAAAAAGCCCTTTGAGTTACAAAGGGCTTTTAGTGAATTTAAGTTTAATTATACACTTCTACCTGTAAGGAGTTTGTAAATAATTAAAATTACTGCGATCACTAATAAAATGTGAATGATGCCACCTATATCGGGGAAGGCAAAATAGCCAATTAACCACCCGATAATAAGTAAAACTACGATAAGCCATACTAAATCTCTCATATTGTTGGTTGTTTTAGTGCAACATTCAAGTTGCTAAGTAGGTAGTAAAGAGGTATTATTTATATCTTTTTACTACTAACTATGTCGGTTAATATTGATACTAATTTATACAATCTGAAACCTGATGCATGATGTTTTAACGGTGGTTTAACGAAAAATTTAAGAAAAAGAAGGTTTTTTCATAAAATTCAGAAAGACGAAATAATGCCTTTTTACCTCCCCTCTTAAATTTTATTATGCTCCTAAGTGAGGAGTTTGTAAATAATTAAAATTACTGCAATCACCAGTAAGATGTGAATAATTCCGCCTATGGCAAAGGCGAAAAAACCTACGAGCCATCCAATAATTAGTAGAACTACGATAATCCAAATTAAATCTTTCATAATTATTTATTGTTTAAGTGCAATTAAAGAAGAGAAGATATCACAAAAGAAAAACAAAACCCTGTTTTCCGGATTCTCTGTTTTTTGTTGAAAAAAAACTGATGGAATTCAGCTTAAAAGAAACATTCTTGAGACAGCTTCTTCTGAATATTTGTTAATATTATTGCTAATTTATAGAATCCAATTTTGAGGCTTAAATAAATTAACGGTGGTTTAACGAAAAATTTAGGAAAAAGACGATATTTTCATAAAATTACCACTAGTTCAGCGAGTTCATTATGCCTCATTTTCGGCTTTGTTTATCCGCATCTCGAGTTCTTCCATAGCTTCCATAACGGCTTCAATATTATCTGAAGCTTTTTGATGAGCGGTTTCCATGGCTTTCTCAGTAGCAGCATCGGGATGCTCAAACAAATCGGTTATTACATGGTTTATCTTGTCTATTATACTTTGCTGGCTGTTCTTAATATCTTCCAGTTTGGTGTGTATTTTTCTTAGTTGTTCTATTTGTTCCGGACTCATAGTTTTTGGCTTAGGGTGAAATTATTGATTTTTCTGTGTTTCTTTTTGTTCAGCAAGAGTGGGGTAATCTGTGTAACCCTGGGCTCCGGGAGTGTAAAAAGTGTCCTCATCCCAATCGTTCAGGGGTGCATTTTGTTTGAATCTTTCTGGTAAATCAGGATTTGAAATAAAAAGTTTCGCGAAAGAAACCAGGTCGGCGTTTCCTTCTTCTATCACTTTATTTCCCTTTTGCTGATCGAATCCGCCATTTATCATAAGTGTTCCCTTATAGATAGGTCGATAATGCTGGGCAATATATGACTCCAGATAATCGATATCGCTTACATCTGTAAAAGGTTCAGAAAGGTGAAGATAGGCGAGGTCATAGGCATTGAGCTTATCTGTAATATAATCGAAAGTGGGAATTGTTTCTTTGGTTGCCGTAATTCCGAAGGCTTTGTTTAAAGAAGGATTTAAACGTACACCAATAGCTTCCTCGTTCCACACTTCACTTACGGCTTCCAAGACTTCAAAAAAGAATCGCGATCGGTTTTGTATACTGCCTCCATATTCGTCATGTCTTTTATTGGCATTGGCATTAAAGAACTGATGAATTAAATATCCATTTGAAGCATGAATCTCAACCCCGTCAAATCCTGCATCTTTGGCATTCTGAGAAGCCTTTTTAAATTCCAGAATTGTTTCTTTTATTTCCGGAACTGTCATTTCTTTTGGTTCTACAGTATCTTCGAAACCATCTGGGGTGTAGGCCTGAGTATTAGGATTTACAGCACTTGGAGCCAGGGGTTTTTCGCCATCATGAAATTTAGGATGCGAAATTCTCCCGCAGTGCCAAAGCTGCAAAAATATTTTTCCGTCTTTATTGTGGACCGCTTCGGTAACTTTTTTCCAGCCTTCCACCTGTTCTTCAGAATAAATTCCAGGGGTGTTAATATAGCCCACGGCTCTTTCGGAAATTTGAGAGCCTTCGGTTATAATGAGTCCCGCCCCGGTTCGCTGTGAGTAATATTCCACGTGCAGGTCGGTGGGTGAATTGGCTTTATTATCGGCACGATTCCGGGTCATAGGAGCCATGATTACTCGGTTTTTGAGAAAAATTTCTCCCATTTTATAAGATTGCAACAAAGGTTGGGTAGCGTTCATACAATAAGAATTATCAATTTTTTCAACTAAATGTAAAGGATAGGGCTTGTATG
>JBAVQO010000037.1:0-7200 GCA_049694135.1 Gillisia sp.
ACTTCAGAGAGTGCAACCTCATCTTCACCTTCGTTATCGGGATATTTGTCGCTGGGAAAGGGGGCGACAGGATGCACGGCGTGAAACCTGAATTTTTTCCCACCGGGAAGAGTAACGTCGCAATGCAGGGAAGGAACATTCTGATGTTTTAAATATTTTATTTCCTTATTCTTCAGGGGAAATCGGGAATATAGGGCAAGCCCGTAGGCAGCTTCATTGGGAATTTCCACCACATAAGAGTACTTTTTCTTTAGTGGCGATAATTGTTGAATCCACCACTTATTTACTTCCATAGCCATTACTATGTCCGGATTGTGTTTTCGTACCACCTTCAGAAAATCTTGAGAATCCCTGTTTTTAATCAGAACATTGGCAATCATTATACTGAAGGAGTTATCTTCAGAAAAATGTGCAGGTGCATCAGGAACAGTTTTTTTTCCGATTAAATAAGGTAACACCCGGGTGGATTGAATGGCAATGGTACCTAAGAGGCCCAAAACAAGAAAATAGGAAGCGCGGTTCCAGTTTTTATTCAGAAGAATAAAGATTATTAGAAGTGCAAGTCCCGCGATTAAATATTGTTCCCTGGGAAAATCCAGGACTTTAGAGTACCAATAAGGCAAATCGTAAACCAACGACAACAGGCTGGCCAGAATAAGCAGCACACATAGAAAAATAATAAAATATCGAAAGATCTTTCTGGAGCTGTTCATTTAGATAATTTTTGAAATTTATACTTCATTGTGCCTGCGGCGAATGGTTCGGATTTTCCAATATCCTATTTTATAGTAGATGAAAGCCGCCGAAGCAGCAATAAAATTTGAGGTGGGAAAAGCCCACCAAATTCCAATAAAACCGAGGCCGGTATTATGAGACAGCATATACGCCGAGGGAAAACGGATGATCCACAAACTCAAAATAGAAATAAGCAGCGAGGCTTTTGTAAAGCCGGCGCCGTTAAAAACGCCATTCAATACCTGTTGCACTCCCAGGAGCCCGAAACTGGGCGCCATGATCTTAATAAAAACCGCTGCATCGTGAATGACTTTGGGGTCGTCGGGCACAAAAAATGCGGTAATAGGTTCTGCAAATATATACAGGAGAACTCCCAGGCCTGTAAGTCCAAAAAAGGCAATTTTAGAGCTAAGATTTCCTATTTTTTCCGCGCGTTTTATTTTAGAAGCACCGATGTTCTGTCCAACGAGCGTGGTGGTGGCGATTCCCAGGCTAAGGGCAGGAACAATAACCAGGCTTAAAACCCGCGCACCGATTCCGTAAGCTGCCACAACATCGCTGCCAAAGCTGGTTACCAGCATGACCATTACCGTCATTCCTGCGGCGCGGGTAGATTGATCCAGGCTGGCCGGAATCCCGAGGTTGAATAATCTCTTTGTCCAGGGCATGTCCAGTTTCATATCGCTCCAATTGATCTTTATACCGCGTTTACCTCGTAACAGAATGCCGAGCCCTATTGCGGCAGAAATTCCCTGGGTGATAATACTGGCCACAGCCGCTCCGGGAACTCCATAGCCGGGAATGGATCCGTACCCAAAAATAAAAATGGGGTCCAGCACCAGGTTGAGCAACACCGTAGCAAGTACAATAAACATGGGGAGCCACACATTGCCAATCCCCCGCATGAGCGATTGAAAAACAAAAAATATAAATAGAAAAATAAATCCCCAGGAAGAAACCTGGAAATAATTTATGGAATCATTTAAAATCTCAGGGCCTGCCCCGATTAATTTCATTAAAGGCGGCGCTGCAAAATATCCCAACGCAGCCAGTAAAACCGAAATAAAGAAAATTACAAAAATAGTTTGCGACGAGCTGTAGTTGACCATCCGCTGGTTTTCGGCTCCCTTGTGATGGGAAACCATAACCGTTCCTGCAAGGGTCAGTCCGCTCCCCAGGGCGAGTACCAGGAATAAAATAGGAAAACTTAAACTTACCGCGGCAACCGCGTTAGCCCCTAAACGGCCAAGCCAAAACGTATCTATGAGCTGATAAGCAGTTTGCAGCAGATTGGCAAAAATAATAGGCAGCGCAATATTTAATAAAGACTGAAAAATTCTGCCTTCGGTAAATTTACTCTTTTGCTGTTTTTTAACCATAAACTCTGATTAGAGGAACAGGAATATACGGGAAATGATAATAATACTGAAGGTTTGCATAAATTTTAATTCTCTTTTTAATTTTTCAGAAAGAAAACCCTTTTTCCAAGCTTTTTATGTTTCCTGGGTTGAGGAGCTGTGGTAATGAGGATCTGAAGGATCGTTGTTTACATCGTACGTGATTCCCAGAGCAAACATGAACAGCCCGTAAAAAATAGTACCTATTGCCACAACAGAAAAGGCTAATTTCCCGATATTATCTCCTATAAAATCAAAGGCTTTATCTGTATTGACCGCATATTCGGCATTCCCCGTAAATCCTGCTTTAAAAATAAAAAAGGCCATAATTCCTATAATAATACCGCGGGCGATATATCCGGTAAAACCAAGTACAAAAATCGCTTTCTTTTTAGTGATATCTATTTTGGCAATATCCAGACGCTCCCTGTAACCGCGGGTAATTCCGTAGAAAAACTGGACCCCGGCTGTTACCGCTATCGCTACGCCCAGGGCTATTATGAGTTCTTTCCCCATACTGGAATCCAACACACTGCCAATGACTTTCTGCTGGTGCTGCGGACTTCCGTTCTCACTCACGGCACGCGAACCCAGAAGGACGGTAAAGGCAGAATATCCTATAAAAGCATCTGCAAAGGAACTTAGCGCTATCCCCGTTCTTCGTGTTAAACCCGTCCATGTTTTCCCGTAATGGTATGGATCTTTAATACTTTCATAGATTCGCCAGAGAATATAGCTTAACATTCCCAGCAAAATTGCACCAATAATGATACTTCCCCCGGTAAAGTTTTGTAAGGTTGCCATCATACTGTTAGCAGATGCTCCTCCATTTTTAAGCTGAAGCAAAGAAAGCATGGCTATCACCCCGATTCCTGTGTACACCACCCCGGTGGAAAGACATCCAAAAATGGGCAGGAAGCGAATAAAACGTTTATTTGAAGGCATTGTTTAAATTCAGTAAAAAGAAAGATTGACCTTTTACAAATTCAAAAATTTTTCGGAAGATTCTATAGAAAAAAGGAATTTTAACCTGCTTTTATAACAATTTTAAAAATTCCCACTTAATCATCCCTTACTTTGCCTAAAATATCTTCAATCCTGATTCGGTATACCACCGAGATTACTTCAGAATTAATTTTGTTGGTGAACTCTTTTAAACAAGAAGGGCGTTTTTTCCCTTTTTCGGTAATGATATCTTTGACGCCTTCTACGAATTTATGAAGTATGTATTTTGCATCTCCTCCTTTTATCTCTTCAAATTTTCCCTGAATAAGAACAGAACGCCATTTGGTAACTGATTCCACTTCTTCTACAGCCATAGAAACTGTGGGATTTTTCCTCATGGCCTTTATCTTGTGTCCATCTCCGGAATATCCTATAATACTCTTATTCTCGCCATCATAAAAAAAAGTGATCGGGACTACAAATGGGCTTTGTTGCCAGATGTACCCCAGGTGTCCCACATAGTTATTTTCAAGAATGCGGATCCTTTCTGAAGATTCTAAATTCTTTATCATAATCAGAATTTTAAAACATAACACAACAACCGAAAAAAGGACGATGGGGTGAGAATTCCGCACAAAATAGTTCAGAGGAAACCTGTGCTTCGGTTTCGTTAAATTTACGGATTTTTTTTAATTTTTCGGCTAAAACAACTGCATTATAACAGGCTTATAATCGGGAGAAAATCCAGTATTTTAATCTTCTTTTATGTAGCTCCATCCTTCGGACTGTTTCCTGGCGAGCTCCAAAATACCGTCCGGAACTACTTTTACTCCATAAACCAGATCTGCTTCTGTTACGTCATGTGCTTTCATGGTAACCGCACAAATAGCAAAAGAAACATTGTTGTTGGCAGCGAGTGCCTGCATGTCTTCGGCCACTGAAGATTTATCTTTAAGAGCCATAGAAAGTGAACCGCTGTACATCACTACTTCAAACTGCGAGTCCGGATAGGCGTGTGCCATCGCTTTTACATGTCGCATAGCCGATTTATGAACGGCTTCGTTGCTGCTGGTAACGTCAAAAACAATCTTTACCGGATCTTGTTGAGGATACATGTGCAGACTAAAAAGGCAGATGAGCCCCAGGATTATATTATTTTTCATGATTTTTAGTTTTAAAAATTAATTATCCGCCCGCATACACATAGGCACACTTATGTTCCTGCGCACGACCCAGGGCCCATACCCCGGAAGGTACGACCTGGATTTCCGGCAGAACCCCGTCTACCCAGTCATTATAAACTTCGGTAGCATCCAAATTCATATTCTTTGCAGCAAAGGAGCTGTAAACCTTTAGAGCCAGATTACATACGCAGAACATCGCCCCCCTGTCCTGAAGACTTTTTATTCCATCGATTCCGGGAAAAGGAAAATCCCCTTCTTTGGGTTCGTACACCGTATTTCGTATAGAAGGTGTTTTGGTCTGCCCATCGTCTATATGAAAAGTTTCTCCTAAACGATATTTTTCCCAAACACTGTCATTCAGGGCCAACGGAACGGCTTCGTGCCTTAAAACCGTAACGCCAGTAATGTCCTCGTCGGAAGATCCGGTTTCATTGTTGGTTAAATAAAAGGCCCAGTTCCAAATGACCGGGAAATTATTATACGCTGTGGAGCCGTCAAAAACCACTCTATGAGTTCCCTTGATCTTGTCGAACCAGGAATCGGGATCAGATTTACTCTTTGCTGTAAAGGCAGGAATGCTTGCCTGTAACGGATTTGCTATTACGGAAATACTGCTTACTGCGGCTCCTAAAATGACACTGTTTAAGAAGTCGCGCCTGGAATTGTGTGGAATTGCTTTCATAACTTTTTGAGTTGGTTAGTACTGCTTTTTAGAAAAGAAATGAATTAAATTTAAGCAATAATTCTGGTACAACAACCTAAAAATCAGAATATTAAAACTCTGTTTAGTGAGATTTTTTTAGGTTATATTTCTGAAGATAAAATTGCATAATAGGCTGAAAAGGGCCGTTTTGATGCTGCTTTACCGAAAAGCTATCGGCGTACGGAGGATAGGGTGTAGAAACAGGCTTTTTAACAAGATCGGGGAAATCCCGGTCCAGATTTGTTTTTTTAGGACGTGGCATACTGTTTATGTACCCTGCCAGGTCGTAACTTTCTTCGTCGCTCAACTGCGGATTTCTATAAGTAGTCCCAAAAGGCATATTTCCCTTTATAAATTGGGCGGCAGTAATAACCCGGGCCATACCTGCGCCGTTGTTGTAAGAATCTTTTCCCCATAAGGGCGGGTATAAATATCCCGGTTTTTCCGGTAAAGGAATACCCTGCCCGTTTTTTTGGTGGCAGGTAATACATTTGGTGGAAAAAAGCTGTTCCCCGTGCTCAAGATCCACCGCACGATCCGGAAGAGCAACAGAAACAAAACCTTTTCCTTCTATTTTTCCATCTTTTGGAGAAAAACGGCTTAGCCATTTCAAATAGCTTACAAACGCGTCCATTTCTGGCCCGTCCCCGGGAAGTTTTCTGCCATTCATACTTCGCTCCATGCAACCGTTGATCCTTTCTTTTATAGTACCGATTTTATTTTCCCTGCCCCGGTATTGCGGGAAACGTTTGGTAACCCCAATCAACATTCCCGAAAAAGGTTTGGTGCCTGCCTGCAAATGGCAATTGTTACAGGCCAGGTTGTTTCCGGTAAAGACCTTCTCGCTCCGCCCGTTTTGCGGACCTATGTATTGGGCAGTTTTCACGAAAAGTTCATACCCATACTTGATCTTCAGGTTTTGGGTCGAATTATCTAAGGAATCGGTGTCGTAATTAGCAGTTAATGGATCCTGATGTTCGACAGGAGTTTTCCTGTAGTCTTTTTCAGAGGAAAATGATGATCTGAAAACAAAAAATAGTATCAAAAGCAGCACGAGAATCGCTATAGCGAAAATGACATATTTCTGCAGTTTTGGCCTCGAAACCGAATTTTTCATCTTCCTTCTTAAAAATTACAAATGCTTGCTTCTATCTTTAAAACCGCTCTTACAGAACCGGACTTCTGTTATTGCTTCATCCCGTTATGATTCAGCAAATAGTTGGTCAATAAGGTGTACAAATGCCGGCGTGTATTTTTGCCTTCGTAAATCCCGTGCGTCCTGTTAGGATACGCCATCATGCTGAATTGCTTATTTTGCCGGATAAGCTCATTCACCAGGTATTCCATATTCTGGTAATGCACATTATCGTCCCCGGTTCCCTGCACCAACAACAGGTTTCCCTGCAGGTTTTTGGCATAAGTTACAGGAGAACCTTCAACAAAATCTTCCATATTTTCCTGCGGCAATCCCATATAGCGTTCCTGGTAAACATTATCATAAAATAACTGATTTGCAACCGAAGCCACTGCCATTCCGGTCTGGTAGATTTCGGGATAGCGAAACATCAGATTCAGCGTCATGGAACCTCCCCCGCTCCAGCCCCAAACAGAAACACGCGAGGTATCTATAAAAGGGAATTTCTTAAATACCTGTTTTGCTGCCAGCGCCTGATCGCGGGAATTGATGATCCCGATTTTTCTGTAAATAGATTTTCTCCATTCGCTTCCTTTCAAACTTGGCGTTCCGCGGTTGTCCATATTTATGATCACGAACCCTTTTTGTGCCAGAAAAACATCATAAAGCCCAATCCAGCTGTCCACAGCCACCTGTCCCGCAGGCTCTCCATATACGTGAAAAAGAACCGGGTATTTTTTAGAAGCATCAAAATGTGGAGGAACCGTCATTCTTCCATCCATTTCCACACCTTCTGAAGTAGTTACAGTAAAGAAGTCGGTTTTTGGTAATTCCAGCGTTTTCAGCTTATTTTTTAATCTTGAATTATCTACCAGCTCCGTAACGGTTTTATGAGCGGGTAAACTTATTAGCTCTACAGTTTTGGGTGTATCTACATTGGTAAAACTATGGATAGCATATTTTCCGTTAGGCGAAATATTGTAGGTATTAATTCCTTTGTACTTTTCGGGAGTTATTTTCGATAATTTCCCCGATCCGTTTAATGGAACAGAGAACAAATACCGCTGGGTTGGATTTTCTGTAGAAGCATTAAAATAAACC
>JBAVQO010000038.1:0-1506 GCA_049694135.1 Gillisia sp.
TACAAGAATTTCGAATTTTGGGGGCAGCTTTTAAATGTTTTTGACAATTTATATGCGGTAGAGGCTTCTTACAATATTTACAAAAAGGAAAACAGTTATACTATTGGGAATCCAAGGGCATTTCATGTGGGGGTAAAATATAATTTTTAATGAATTAAATGAAAAATTCAAAATTAAACAGCTGGCTTTGGAGATGGCACGTAATTGCCGGGTTAATTTCCCTGCCGTTCATTCTTATTCTTTCTATTACTGGCGGGATTTATCTCTTTAAAAATTATTACGAAGCCTCATCTCTGGAAAAAATAAACAGGATAGAGGCTGAAGGCCAGCCTTTAAGTCTTCAGAAGCAATGGGAAATAGTTCAGAAGCAAGCAGAGAAAAAGCCTGATGAAATTATTCTGAATAAAAAACCCGAACAGGCTACCAGGTTTGCATCGGGCCAGTTTGCCAATGCATCTACTGTGTATCTCAATCCTTATTCCGGGAATATTCTGGCCCGGGTAAAAGAAAGGGAAACCGATATGTTTAAAGTGCGGAACCTTCATGGGGAGCTTCTTACCGGAAAGTGGGGAACAAAGATAGTCGAATTAATTGCCTGTTGGTTAATCGTATTGATCCTTACCGGAATTTATGTTTGGTGGCCGGGAAAAAAATGGAAGTTGAAAGGTGTTTTTCTCATCAGAACAAAGGAAGGGAAACGCAATTTTTTCCGGGACCTGCATGCCGTGACAGCCTTTTGGTTTTCGATTCTATTATTAATGGTTTTATTGGGAGGATTACCCTGGACCGATGTTTTTGGCGACTATTTTAAATGGATGCAAAAGGTTACCGATACCGGTTATCCAATGACATGGCAAGCCAATAATGTTTATTCTGTTCCCTCTGAAAGAGAGACCATAAGTTTAGACAGTGTTGCGAAAATAGCAGAGAAATTGAATTTACCGGGAGAAGTGCACATAGGACTTCCGCATAAAGAAACAGATGTTTACACCATCTCGAATACCGTGGGAGACCCTCATTTTTTGGAGGTTCATCATTTAGACCAATTTACTGGTAAGGAAATTGTTTCTAATAATTGGGATGATATTGGGGTGTTAATGCAAGGCAGATTGTGGTTTATGGCATTTCATCAGGGTCAATTTGGAACCTGGAATAAATATTTAATGCTTTTAACAGCTATAGCCCTATTTACGCTCTCCCTTTCGGCATTGATATCTTATATATTACGGGAAAAGAACGGCTGGGGAATTCCTAAAGTGCCTAAAAGCTTCAGAGCAGGGAAAGTAGTTGTTGGTTTAATAATTCTGCTGGGACTTCTTTTGCCATTATTTGGGTTGAGTATCCTCTTTATTAGTGCCTTTTATCTTGGTAAAAGGTTTATAGCCAAAAAATAACGGCTTGTACTATAAAGATTTTATTTTAGTTGCTGAAGAAAAGCCATACTGTCAACATCATCGGAATAATCCAACAACTTCGGCTGTTGAGTCTGACCAAAAGCTACTTCTT
>JBAVQO010000039.1:0-6421 GCA_049694135.1 Gillisia sp.
GCCAAACCTTTAGCTGAAATGTATGGTTTTGAATATGCTAAGGCTACATCTTCAGAAGAAGTTGAAAAAGAACTGAATTCTTTCTTTTCAGTTTCAGAAAAGCCGAAAATTCTTGAAATTTTTACTCCCCGAAAAGTGAATGATGAAGTGTTGCTGGAGTATTTCAATTTTATGAAATCCTAGAAGTTTTCGCTTCCGCAAGGGAAAAAATATTAAAGTATCTTTGCAATCTAAAGAATATATATGCTTAGCATTGGTGAATATCACAATTTAATTATAGACCGCGACACGGCTCCGGGCCTTTTTCTGAAAAACGACGAAGGCGATGAAGTTTTGTTGCCTAATAAATATAAACCCAAAGATTTTGAAATAGGCGATGAGGTAAAAGTTTTTGTGTATCTGGACCATCAGGAGCGGCCGGTGGCGACCACGTTGGAGCCTTATGTGAAACTGGATGAATTCGCTTATCTGAAATGCGTGGAAGTTTCTGATATCGGAGCTTTCCTGGATTGGGGATTGGAAAAGCATCTTTTTGTGCCTTTTAAAGAAATGGCTTCAAAAATGCGAAAAGACAGCTGGTATCTTGTTTTTTGTTATTTAGATGAAGAGACCGGAAGGCTGGTGGCTTCCAGTAAAACCAATGCCTTCCTGGTAAATTCTGAGCTTACGGTAAAACCTTTTGAAGAAGTAGATCTTATTGTTTCGCACACCACCGATTTGGGCGTGACGGTAATTGTGAATGAATTGCACCAGGGCCTGATCTTTAAAGATGATGTTTTTCAGGAATTGCACCCCGGGGACCGTTTGAAAGGTTGGATAAAGAAAACCCGTCCCGATGGAAAGATCGACGTAACCTTGCAACGGCCCGGATATAGAAGTATTGAGCCTAATGCCAAAAGCATTTTGAACGAACTGGAATTAAAAGGCGGATATATTAAATTGACCGATAAATCTTCGCCGAAGGAAATCCAGGATCAACTGCAAATGAGCAAAAAAAGCTTTAAGAAAGCCATTGGTACGCTCTACAGACAACACGAAATCGATATACGGGAAGACGGAATTTATCTGGTTAAGAATCAATAAGAATAGGTTCGGTAAAAAGGAGAGTAGCTGTTTAAATAAAAAGCTCCGGTTGTAACTCCGGCATCCTGATAAACGGAGTTAGGAGTGGTGTTGGAAGGAAACTTCGGAACAAAACTGTGAGTTGAAAAGTCGTATTCTTCATTTGGATGTGCCGAAAAACTGAAGGTTTTAGCAGGTTTTGAAACTTGTACCGGGGAGTTGAGTGAAATTAACCTCGCCTGTTTTTCTTTTTCATCTTCCATGGCCAGCTGTGCGATATCTATTCCGTGAGGATTTATGGAAGGCGCATCGAAATTCACTTTTGTAAGTTCGAAGTGTCTCATAAGGGGAATTTCCGGACCTAAGTTTGAAAGCGAAGGATTAATAGGTATTCTTTTGATAAGGAAATTCTCCTGATTTGTTTCCGGTAATTTTTTAAGCTGAGGAATCTCCTGGCAATAGAGCAGAGAAGAAAAACATAAGAAAAAGATTAGAATCCCCGGAGTTTTCATTTATTGAAATTTTATCAAATAAATCAAGAATTATGCAAATTATGGAAAAGGCTGAAAAGAGTCTTTTTCATTTAAAAATTATATTTTTATAGAAAAATACAGTATGAGCCACACAGAATGGAAAACAGCACAGGAATTTGAAGATATCACCTACAAAAAGTGTAATGGGGTTGCGAGAATAGCCTTTAATAGGCCCGAGGTTAGAAACGCCTTTCGCCCAAAAACCACTAGTGAATTGTTAAGGGCTTTTTACGATGCCCAGGAAGACACGAGCATAGGAGTGGTTTTGTTGTCTGCTGAAGGTCCTTCTCCAAAGGACGGAGTGTATTCTTTTTGCAGCGGAGGAGACCAAAAAGCGCGTGGAGAGCAGGGTTATGTTGGCGAAGATGGAATGCACAGGTTGAATATTCTTGAAGTTCAACGACAGATTCGTTTTATGCCCAAAGCTGTGATTGCTGTTGTTCCCGGATGGGCAGTGGGCGGTGGACACAGCCTTCATGTGGTTTGCGATCTTACTCTTGCCAGCAAAGAGCATGCGATTTTTAAACAAACCGATGCAGATGTTACCAGTTTCGATGGCGGGTATGGTTCTGCCTATCTGGCAAAAATGGTTGGACAAAAAAAAGCGCGGGAAATCTTTTTCTTAGGTAGAAATTATTCTGCTCAGGAAGCCTATGAAATGGGAATGGTGAATGCTGTAATTCCACATGAAGAATTGGAAGATACGGCCTACCAATGGGCACAGGAAATTCTGGCGAAATCGCCTACTTCCATAAAAATGCTGAAATTCGCCATGAACCTCACCGATGACGGAATGGTTGGGCAGCAGGTCTTCGCGGGAGAAGCCACAAGGTTGGCCTATATGACTGATGAAGCCAGGGAAGGACGAAATGCCTTTCTGGAAAAAAGAAAACCGGATTTCGAGAAAAAGTGGATTCCATAAAACCTTTAAAAGATAAAAAAAATCCCTGTTTCATATCTTTTTGAAACAGGGATTTTTTGTACAAATGAAAAGTCTTATCTGAGTTTTGGATACTCTTTTGGGCTTACTTCGCTTATTATGGAATAAATTTTTTCAAAAATATCTTCGGCAGAAGGTTTGGAGAAATAATCTCCATCGGTTCCGTAAGCAGGTCTGTGAGATTTGGCTGTCAAAGTCTGGGGTTTGCTGTCCAGCTGAAAATACGCGTTCTGTTCCTCCAGAATTTGCTGAAGAATATAAGCAGAAGCTCCGCCGGGAACATCTTCATCAATAACCAGTAGGCGGTTGGTTTTTCTAACACTTTTAATGATATCTTTATTTATATCGAAAGGAAGAAGAGACTGTACATCTATAATTTCTACTTCAATTCCCATTTCTGCCAGTTCTTCCGCGGCTTCCTCTATGAGCCGGAGAGTAGAACCATAGGAAACTACGGTAATGTCCTTTCCTTCTCGTAGGGTTTCCACAACGCCCACGGGAGTGGTGAATTCACCGAGATTTTCCGGAAGTTTTTCTTTTAAGCGGTATCCGTTTAAACACTCTACTACGAGTGCAGGCTCATCTGTTTTAAGCAGTGTATTATAGAATCCTGCTGCTTTGGTCATATTTCGTGGCACCAGGATATTCACTCCCCGTAACAAATGTACAAGCGCGCCCATCGGGGAACCGCTATGCCAAATTCCTTCCAAACGGTGACCGCGGGTTCTTACAATCAAAGGAGCTTTTTGTTTTCCTTTGGTACGATACTGCAGGGTAGCCAAATCGTCGCTCATGATTTGAAGAGCATATAGAACATAATCAAGATATTGGATTTCGGCAATGGGCCTTAACCCTCGCATGGCCATTCCGATTCCCTGTCCCAGGATAGTGGCTTCCCGAATTCCTACATCGGCAACCCGAAGTTTTCCGAATTTTTCCTGAAGACCTTCCAGCCCCTGATTTACATCTCCAATTTCCCCGCTGTCTTCTCCAAAAATCAATGTTTCCGGGTATTTTGAAAAAATCTTATCGAAATTGTCCCGCAATATTATTCGTGCATCAACTTCTTTGGTATCTTGAGAATAAACGGGTAAAATTTCCTGAATGGAGGTAGCATTATTCTTATTTTCGCTGTAAAGATGGCTGCTGAAATCAGGCTGCGATTCCTGTTGGTATTGATTTGTCCATTGTTGTAATTCAGCTTTTTCTTCAGACTGAATATTTATAAGATAACGCAGAGTCTTGCGTGCCGCAACCAATAAATCCTTTCGAAGCGGCGTTTTATTTTGTGAAAGTTCATTCACAATTTTTAGAACTTCGGCTTTATTGCTGGAGCTATCAGTTACTTTTTTCAGAAGAGGGATTAACTCTTTCTGTTTATCAACCATAGGCTGAGCATAAGCAGCCCACGCCGTTTTTTTGCCGTCTCGTACCTGTTTCTTTATTTCCTTTTCCAGCCCCTCAAGTTCTTCTTCAGAAGAAAATTGGTTTTCCAGGATCCATTTTCGAAATTTCACATTGCAATCATGCTCTTTCTCCCAGGCCAGTCTGTTTTCATCTTTATATCGTTCATGAGAACCGGAAGTGGAGTGGCCCTGAGGCTGAGTGAGTTCTTTTACGTGAATAAGAACAGGGGTGTGAGATTTGCGGGAAATTTTTGCCGCCTTTTCGTAGGTTTCTACCAGAGCCGGATAGTCCCAGCCATTTACCACAAAAATTTCGTAGCCCTTTACGTCTTCATCTCGCTGGAAACCCTGTAATATTTCTGAAATATTTTCTTTGGTTGTCTGGTGTTTTGCGTGCACGGATATTCCGTATTCATCATCCCACACACTTATGATCATGGGAACCTGTAAAACACCTGCTGCATTAAAAGTTTCCCAGAAATGTCCTTCGCTGGTACTCGCATTTCCAATAGTTCCCCAGGCGATTTCATTACCTTCTCTGGAAAACTTTTCAGAATCTATACCTTCTACATTTCTATAAATTTTAGAAGCCTGTGCCAATCCCAGGAGTCGCGGCATTTGGCTTGCGGTGGGAGAGATATCTGCACTCGAATTTTTTTGATCCATCAGGTTTTTCCAGCTCCCATCTTTGTTCAGGCTATGTGTGGCAAAATGGCCTCCCATCTGCCTTCCGGCACTCATGGGCTCATTTTGGATTGAAGTATCTGCGTACAATCCGGCAAAAAACTGCTCTATAGTCAATTGGCCAATGGCCATCATAAAGGTTTGATCCCGATAATAACCTGAGCGGAAATCGCCATTTTTGAAGGCCTTGGCCATTGCCAATTGCGGCAATTCCTTTCCGTCCCCAAAAATTCCAAACTTGGCTTTTCCCGTTAGAACTTCACGGCGGCCAAGCAAGCTGCATTCCCTGCTGGTAACAGCAATTTTGTAATCTTCAAGAACGCGGGTTTTGAAATCTTCAAAAGATATAGCTCCTTTAGGCTGGGTTTCACTTTGCATACATTATTTTTCGATTGAAACAAATATAAAGAAAACTAAGGTTAAATACAATTCAAAAATAAGAGGTAATAATTTGATAAAATCTTAAATATTACCTAATAATTGAAGAATTCATAATTATCACTCCCAGAGAAGCCTTTTGTTGAGAATTCCTTAATAAGAAATCTTTTCGGCTTCAATTATCTGCACAAAAAGCTTATTTAAATTAATACCATTCCCGGGTAAAGAGTTTAATGAGGGTATTAAGATCCAGGGTTACAATAAAACGAATTCTCTGGTCGTAGTTGTTCTGACCTATTTCCCAGCCAAGATTGGAGTACACCGGGAAATAAAGCTCGAAATAATCGGCCACAAGGCTTACCCTAATTCCGGAATCGTAAAGAAATTTCGCGTTATAATCCTGGTTTTTTACGAGTCCTACGTCTCCATATGCATAAATCCATTTCCAAAGATTGGTGCTCCCGTTAAAAGTGGTAATCCATTGATTGGCAAATGCAGGTTTCAATTGCGACTTGAATCCACCTTCGGCAAGAATTATTTGCTGACTGAAAAGGCCGCTGCTTTGGCTTCTTCCGTAGTAATTATAATCGAAGAGATAATCGGTGGGACGATCCAGTGCAAAGCTGAAATAATCATTATCATTTTCATCATTATACAGGAAAGTTCCTGCATAAAAACGCATATTAAGTTGCCTGTTGTTGCGATAGAGTTTTCGGTATTCGAAGGTGAGGGCAACTTTGCTGAAGTTTTTTGCCAGTTGGTAGTCTACACTGCCCGATAAATAATCTACCAGGTTTTTATCGCTGTAAAAGTAAGAAGCATCAAAAACGTTATAATTAGGTTGTTTTACCGGATGCAGCGGATCTTTATCGCGACGAACATTTACGTTGCGAATCACCAGGCTCTGACGCTCGTTATCCCTTAAATAAGAGTTGCGAAAATTAAAGGAAATAAACGGGGTATATTTCTGGTAAAAAAGGTTGTAACCATAAGAAAATCGCGTGCCTCCAATTCCATAACGAATAGCAAAGAGGTTTTGATTGTCCAGGTAATTGGTATAGCTAAGAGAACCCGAACCTACAAGAGTTTTACTGGTAAAACCGTATTTTGGAGAAATTTTAAACTCGAAATTGCGGCTCAAAAAGGTTTTATTGTAGATCTTGGGACCTATCGACAATCCATCGTAAAGGTTGTAATTGAATTCGGGCATAAAAAACAGCTGATTGTAATGTGGATCTTCTATATCCAGCAACATCCTGAATTGTAGCGGTTTGTTAAGAAGGGTTGTAACCTTTTTGTAATTATCCCGCTGATTCACCTCCGGAATTTCACCTTCATAATTGAGAGCCACCCGCTTTACACTGTCTGCGGGAATAGTAACAGTCTTGGTATTGACCACATTAGAAACCCAGGTTTTA
>JBAVQO010000040.1:0-4085 GCA_049694135.1 Gillisia sp.
ATGTAATTCTTGCCTACGAGCCGGTGTGGGCAATTGGTACGGGAGAAACCGCAAGTCCCGAACAGGCTCAGGAAATGCACGCTTATGTTCGTAAACTTATTGCCGATAAATACGGAAACCAGGTGGCTCAGGATGTTTCTATCTTGTACGGAGGAAGTGTAAAACCCGGAAATGCCCGGGAAATTTTCGCGAAAGAAGATGTGGACGGCGGCCTTATAGGTGGCGCAAGCTTAAATGCAATAGACTTTCTGGAAATTGTAAATGCTTTTGAAGACCAAGAATGAAGTACCTGGAATTCAATTTTACAGTATCACCATTTATTCCCGGCAGCGAAATCTTAATAGCCGAACTGGGCGAAATAGGGTTCGAAAGTTTTGTTGAAACTGAAGATGGACTGCAGGCTTATATTCTTGCTGAAGAATACAAAGATGAACTTTTTTCAGAAATTCAGATTTTTTCCTCTTCCGAGTTTGAAATCAGTTTTACTTCCAAAGAAATAGAACAGGTAAACTGGAACAGCGAATGGGAAAAGAATTTCAGTCCTATTCAGGTGGAGCAAAAATGTTCGGTTCGCGCACCTTTTCATCCTAAGCCGGAAACAGAATACGATATTGTAATCGAGCCAAAAATGTCTTTTGGAACGGGGCATCACGCTACTACGCATATGATGCTTCAGTTAATCCTGAAAAACGAATGGCAGGGAAAAAAGGTATTGGATATGGGCTGCGGAACTGGAGTTTTGGCTATTTTGGCACAAATGAAAGGTGCAAAACATATAGATGCGATAGATATAGACAACTGGTGCTATTTGAACACTCTGGAGAATGTAGAGCGCAATAACTGCTCTAAAATAGACGTTTTTGAAGGTGACGCTTCTTTGTTGGAAGGAAGAAAATACGATAGGATCATAGCCAATATAAACCGAAATATTCTGTTAAACGACATTAAAACCTATGCAGAATGTCTACTTCCTTCCGGTGAAATTTTCCTTAGTGGTTTTTATACCGACGATGTTTCTTTTATAGAAGAAAGCTGCAATCAAAATGGGCTTTTTCTGAAAGATTCGCTGGAAAGAGAAAATTGGGTGGCATTAAATTTTGCAAAAGAAAAAAAATTGTAAGAATTTGTATCTTTGTAATTGAAGTTCAATTTGATAAGCTGGAAGATGAGTACGAAAGAAGAAGTTTTAGAAGAGGTAAAAACCGAAAGCAAAAAACAGAAAAACTACGAGATTGTTTTGTTCAATGACGATTACAACACATTCGACCACGTGATAGAAATGCTTATTTATGCCTGTGATCATACCCCGGAACAGGCAGAACAATGTTCAATTTTGGTGCACTACAAAGGAAAATGTACGGTAAAAACCGGTCCTTATCCAGATTTAAAACCAAGATGTTCTAAATTATTAGAAGCAGGTTTAAGTGCCGAAATTATTGGCTGATAAGAAATTATGGATTTAAAAAAAAGAGCTTTAGGAAAAAGCTCTTTTTTTTACCCCGAAGTTTTCCTGGTTTTTAAAATAAAACTTATATTTGCACCCGCAAAACGGCCTTGTGGCGCAACTGAATAGCGCACCTGATTACGGCTCAGGAGGTTCCAGGTTTGAATCCTGGCAAGGTCACTAAAGCAGAAAGTCCACACGAAAATGTGGACTTTTTTGTTTTTTGGAAATTCCCGACTCTAAAACAATCCTTCTGAACTTGTTTCAGGATCTAAAGTTGCTACCCTTAGAATAGACGCTGAAACAAGTTCAGCTTGACGAATTCTTTTTTGAGAAAAGATCATTTTCTTTCCGCGATCAATCCATTTGCTCGTAACCATGCTTCACACGCAACTGTCCAGTTTTTATTGCTTTCGGTGTTTCCGAGACCAAATCCGTGGCCGCCGTCTTCATAAATATGCAATTCTGCTTCAACTTTATTCCTTTTGAGCGCCAGGAAATAACTAATGCTATTCATTACCGGCACCGCCTGGTCGTTCTCCGCCTGCACCAGAAAAGTTATTGGCGTATCCGCTGTTACCTGCTCTTCGTTGGAAAATTCCAGGATTTTTTCTTCGGAAGGATGATCGCCTAAAAGATTGATCTTCGAACCTTGATGAGTAATAGAATCCTTCATGGAAATAACGGGATATATAAGAATCGAAAAATCGGGTTTAACACCAGTAGTATCTTTCGATGGAAAACGTTTCTCTTTATAATGTGTAGAAAGTGTAGATGCCAGATGTCCCCCGGCAGAAAATCCCAAAATTCCTATTTTGTTCTTGTCCAGGTTCCATATTTCGGAATGGCTACGCACCAATTCCATAGCTTTTTGCACATCCTGAAGAGGACCAATGCTCTTGTTTTTCATAATGCTGTCGTTGGGAAGTCGGTATTTCAGCACAAAGGCGGTAATCCCTAGAGTATTCAACCATTTAGCCACTTTAAAACCTTCTTTGTCTAGCGCTAAATGGCTGTAACCGCCACCGGGACAAACAATAACCGCGGTGCCATTTACTTTTTCGGGAGCAAAGACAGTGAGAGTGGGGGTCCTAACGTGACTGACGCTGTGTAAAACACTGTCTTTAAAAGAATCCTGTTCCCGATAATTTTCAGAAGAAATGGAACCTGGTATTTCCTTTTCCCATAACGGAATAGTTTGAGAATAGGAGCGTCCCGCGAAAAGAATAACTAAAAGGAGGAAAGAAATACTTGTTTTTTGCATCTTGATTTTTTTGAAGATCGAAGTTAAAAATGGATTTGTAAAGAATTTATAATCCTTGTCATTTCTCTTTTTTTTATGGGTATTAAATTACTAATTACATATTTCCCGGCTATTATTTATGCTAAAACTTGAAAAATAAAAAAAAATCTTTATATTCGTGTAATCGATTGCACAATTTTAAATAAAGATTAATGACTCATTCAGAATTTAGATACGCGCATCATCCTGAAGATGTAAAAAGATATACCACAAGGGAACTAAGAGACCATTTTTTAATAGCAGATTTATTTATAAAAGATGAGATCCATGCTACCTATTCAATGTACGACCGGTTTATTGTGGGCGGAGCGATGCCGGTAGAAAAGACCCTGAAGCTGGAAACTTTTGATGATCTTAAAGCGGAAAACTTTCTGGATCGTCGTGAACTTGGAATTATAAATGTTGGTGGTGCAGGAAAAGTCACAGTAGACGGCAAAGTGTATGACCTGGCAAATAAAGAAGCTTTGTATGTGGGGCAGGGAACGAAGGAAGTTCTTTTTCAAAGCGCGGGTGGCGAACAGCCGTATTTCTATTTCAATTCGGCTCCGGCACATCATGCGTATCCTACCACCAAAGTAGGAAAGAAAGATGCCGAAGTAATCGAGCTGGGCGATGCCAAACAGGCGAACAAACGAATTTTAAACAAACTGATAGTTAACAGCATTGTAAAAACCTGCCAGTTGCAGATGGGAATGACCGAATTGGTGGAAGGCAACGTGTGGAACACGATGCCGCCGCACACGCATACCCGCAGGATGGAAGCTTATTTTTACTTTGATCTGGAAGAAGGACAAACCGTGAGCCATTTTATGGGAGAGCCGCAGGAAACCCGTCATATTTTTCTGAAAAATCGTCAGGCGGTACTGTCTCCTGAATGGTCTATTCACGCGGGAGCCGGGACTTCAAACTATACCTTTATTTGGGGAATGGCCGGAGAAAATCTCGATTATGGCGATATGGATAAAGTAACTCCAGACGAACTTCGATAATGGAAATGTTCAGCTTAAAAGGAAAAACGGCATTAGTCACCGGGTGTAAACGCGGGATTGGTTTCGCGATGGCCGAAGCCCTGGCAGAGGCCGGCGCAGATATAGTAGGCGTTTCAGCAAGTTTGGAGTTAGAAGGATCAGAAATCGAAAAATCGGTGAAATCCTTCGGAAGAAAATTTACGGCTTATCAATGTAATTTTTCCGATAGAAAAGCTCTTTATAAATTCATCAAAAAAATAAAGGCGGAAAATGACCAAATAGATATTCTGGTGAACAATGCCGGTACCATTTTACGAAAACCTGCAGCCGAACATCCCGATGAATACTGGGACAAAGTAATAGAAGTGAA
>JBAVQO010000041.1:0-4160 GCA_049694135.1 Gillisia sp.
CACCTGCTTTTCCTGCATCGCCTCCAGCAAGGCAGATTGCACTTTCGCAGGAGCACGGTTAATCTCATCGGCAAGTACGAAATTTGCAAAAATAGGGCCTTTGCGAATACTAAAATCATTCAGCTTCATATTATAGATCATGGTACCTATAACATCGGCAGGTAAAAGGTCTGGTGTAAACTGAATTCTGCTAAAACTTCCGTGAACGGCTTGAGAAAGAGTGTTTATGGCCAGCGTTTTTGCCAGCCCCGGTACTCCTTCTAACAGAATATGCCCCTGGCCCAGAAGTCCAATTAACAAACGTTCGACCATCTCTTTTTGGCCTACTATAACTTTATTGATTTCGGAAGTGAGTAAATCTACAAATGCGCTTTCTTTTTCGATTTTTTCGTTGAGACTGGAGATATCAACGGAAGCGGTATTTTCCATCATTGAGTAACATTTATTTTGATTGTGAAGGTATTCACAAAATGGGAACGATGCAAACTAATAATTATTGAAACATAAATGTTAAAATGAGGTTAAAAAAAAGGCTGCCCAAAAGAGCAGCCTTCAATTAACTGGTTTTAAAAAAATTTTCTATTCTAAAAATATGGTATCCAATGTTGTAGTTTCTCCAGTAGTTACCTGTACATCATTCACTTCTTTAGAAGCCAATCCGGAAGCGGCGGCAGGCGTCACAGTTATTTTATAAATTCCTTCTGGCACTCCATGTAAAGAAAAATTACCGTCGGCATCTGTATAGGCAGAAATGCTGTAATTCGCACTGGTAGCTGTTACCATGCTCTGAAAAGTTGTAGGGTGTACAGAACCTTCAATAGTTCCTGTATCTCCATCTGCCGAAACTCTTATCACGGGTTTCAGGATAAATCCTCCCGAAGAACCTGCACTTACAATAGACTGATCTACATTAAAATCAAGTAAAAACGCGTAATCTTTTCCTGCTTCCAGAGTCTGGTTCACCTGTAACTTTAATCCAGATTGCTGTGCGCTGGGCGTACTTAAGGGTTGAGTTTCGCCATTTTTTACCACAGAATTATTATCGCCCAATACCAGACGAATCTGACTTAATTTTCCTGCCGGAATATCTGCATCTGCCAAAAGTTGAGTTACTCCTCCTGTTAAAGTTAAAAGATCGTAAACCCCCGTTTGAACATTGTTTAAACTAACCCAGCCCTGGGCATCGGCGTTGGGAGCCGCATCGTCCTGAATCATAACATCCTGTACATCTACGAGTACAGCATCGTAATCTCCGGGGGCGTCGGTCATACTCACACTCACATGTGCCTTCTGATCGTTAGGGGAGTTATCTTTACTACATCCCGTCATTAAACCAAGCGCCGCGATCATTAAAATACTGCCGGCTAACTGCATAAACTTCATTTTTCTAGTTCCTGTTTTCATATTTCATTAAGTTTTTTCAACATTCGGTTGAGTTGACAGTGAGAACGGCAAAAAGTACAATAGATTTTAAAGAATATCTTAATTAACAATTTTTAACAGGAAGGATAGGGCGTTTAAACCGCATCTCTCCCAATGTTGCCAATGTTTTTTTATATCTTCCTGTCTCTAAAAAAGTTTGATGAATTATGAAAAAAACAGCATTGATTACAGGGGCTACCAGTGGAATAGGGAAAGCTACCGCTAAAGCCTTTGCCAAAGAAAAAATCGATTTAATTCTGTGTGGAAGAAAACAGGAAGAACTGGATAAGCTTCAAAAAGAGCTTTCTTCGGAAGTTTCCGTAACCACACTGAATTTTGATGTACGCGACAAAAAAGATGTTTTCGAAAAAATAGAAAGTCTTCCTTCAGAATTTAAGGAAATAAATATTCTGGTAAACAACGCAGGAAATGCCCATGGACTTGCTCCCATTCAGGAAGGAGATACAGATGATTGGGATGCGATGCTGGATATAAACGTGAAGGGACTCCTGTATGTTAGCAAAGCAGTGCTTCCGCACCTAATTTCAGCCAAAAACGGACAAATAATCAATATAGGTTCCATTGCCGGAAAAGAAGCCTATCCCAACGGGAATGTATACTGCGCCAGCAAATTTGCTGTAGATGCGCTTACCAAATCCATGCGAATCGATCTAAACAAGAACGGAATTCGTGTAGGGTCTATAAATCCCGGCCTGGTACATACCAACTTTAGCAAAGTTCGTTTTAAAGGCGATGAAGAAAAAGCAGAAAAAGTATATGAAGGATTCGATGCCTTAAAACCCGAAGATATTGCCGATCTTATTGTTTTTGCGGTTACCAGACCTTACCATGTAAATATTGCCGATTTAACAGTGTTGCCCACTGCCCAGGCCAATAGTACCATGGTGAACAAGGAATAAGAGTTCCCCTTCCTTCGGCACCTGGAAGAAAATCTGCCAGATATGATTAACAAACGCCTTTTAATAAAACACCTGCTCGCTCATAACGACGAGAATAGTTTTTACGATAAAAAGCGAAAATTGAATATCAGCCAGAAAGAAGGGAAGGCGAAGTTTCTAAAACACATTTGCGCACTCGCAAATTCCAATCCTTATAACAACAGTTATATGGTTATAGGGGTAGAAGATGAAGACAACAAAATTACCGGGGTAGATTTTTTTGATGACAGTAAGATCCAGAATCTTATAAACGCCTATCTTTCCAATCCTCCGGTAGTTTCTTATGAAAATATACCTTTTCCTCATTTACCCAACGACCTCGTGGTGGGATTGGTAAGTATTCGCCCCAATAATGGCAGAATTTGTTCCTTGCGCAAGAATATCTGGAAGTATTATGGAGGGGCCGTTTTTATTAGGGAAGGCAGTATAAGCATGCCCAAAAACTTCGGTATAAATATCAAGGACGAAAATTCGCAAATAGTTGCGGCCATAGAAAAAAATGCACAAAACAATATAGAATTGACCCTTGATGGGGTGTTCGACTTTTTGAAAAAAAGAAAAGATTTCCATCCGCAGTATAAGGTGTTTAAAGAATATTTTGTGGTTTGCTGGGCTGGGAAAGAAAAGAAAATTAAAGACCATATCTACTACTCCAGGGTAGACATAGAGCTGGTAAACGAACAGGTAAAGTTGTTTTATTCAGAATTAGATGAAGTGAGTATAAGTATAGACCATGATTATTTTAAAATTATAGAGTACGTACATCTGGGGTTGCCAAACAAGTATCAGTATTACCCTTTGGAAGAAGTTATAATTCGGTTTAAAGAAAATGCCGGTTACGAGATGGAAAGCACACTTCTGTTTAAACCTCCCCAGTTCGACAAAAAAAGCCTTTATCATATCTATAATTCCAATAATGCGCTTCTTACGAAATTGAAGAAAAACAGCGCTCTTTCCAAAGCTGAAGAGAAGGATATTATAAATATGGCCGGCACGTATTTAATCTGTTACCTCAATCACTTCGAACATGCGCTGGAGAAACTGGAAGAAGCAAAAGAATCTTTAAAATATCGAAACCCGGAGGCTTACCACGCCTGTAAGGAAAGTTTACGAATCTTGCGAAAGGTAAAATATAATTAAAATGAAAAGAACCATTGCCATTGGAGATATACACGGCGGGTTAAGAGCCCTTATACAACTGCTCGAGAGAATAGATATTACCCCGGACGACGATCTCATATTTCTGGGAGATTATGTAGATGGCTGGAGCGATTCGGCCAATGTAGTTTCTTATTTAATAGAACTTGCGAAACAGAATACCTGCATGTTTATACGCGGCAACCATGACGATCTTACGCAACATTGGCTTAAAACTGGCGATTTAAACGAGCAATGGCTTCAACACGGCGGTCAAACGAGTATCGATGCTTATAGGAATTATTCCAAAAAAGAAATAAAATTGCATCTTGAATTCTACAGCCAAATGCTTAATTATTATATCGATAAAAAGAACAGGCTCTTTATTCACGCGGGTTTTTCCAACCTTCACGGACCGGAGAGAGAATATCATGCCACCTCTTTTTACTGGGACCGCACATTATGGGAAATGGCGCTCGCCATGGATCCTGAAATAAGCCCATCTCATGAGTATTACCCAAAAAGGCTGAAATTATATGAAGAAATTTTTATTGGTCATACTCCCGTGGTACGCATTGGAAAAACAGAACCGGTACATCTGGCTAATATATGGAATATAGACACGGGTGCCGCCTTTAAAGG
>JBAVQO010000042.1:0-4419 GCA_049694135.1 Gillisia sp.
GTCTTGACTCCTCAACTCCGCTCGGGGACCATAAGCCTTGGTCTCGCTGAGCATGTCGAAGCGTATTTCAAATATACAAAGGAAAAACAGCAGTTTGTTACGTCGAGCCTGTCGAAAAAGTTTTATAGCACTAAAACCTTCGACGGGCTCAGGTAACATTTAAACATTATTCATTTTGTCTGGCAGCCTTAAACTCACTGTCGTCATACCACTTAGGAAAAGTATCTTCGTTAGCTAATCTTTTCCCAATATTGTACAATAGCTGCGCATCAAACCTGATTCCACTTAAAACAAAAGTCTTGGGGTCGTATTCATCTTGAGGTTGATGGTATTTATGCGCTTCATAATCTTCGTTCATTTTCGTTACAAAATCCTTTCCGTGGGCAAAATCTTCATGCGCTCCGCTGGCATACAAGGCCGGAATACCAATTTTGGCAAAGCTGAAATGATCTGATCTGAAAAAATGGCCTTTTTCAGGCTCGGGATCGGGAATAATATACCTTCCCTGTTTATCGGCAGCCTCTTTGGCGTATTCATCCATTTCAGACTGGCCATACCCCGTAATGGTTAAATCTTTCATAGGTCCGGGACTGGAAAGAGCATCCATATTAATATCGGCTACTGTCTTTTTTGGAGGATAAATGGGGTGGGCCGCATAATATTCAGATCCCAGCAAGCCCTGTTCCTCTCCTGTTACCGCAAGAAAAACCACAGATCGCTCAGGCTTTTTATCTTTTGTAAAAGCCTGGGCAATAGCAAGCATACTGGCCACTCCCGAAGCATTATCTACAGCGCCATTATAAATAGAATCTCCGTTTACCGGCCTTCCAATTCCAAGATGATCCCAGTGCGCGGAGTAAATAATATATTCATCCTTTCTGTCGGTTCCCGGTAAGAGAGCCACAACATTTTTGGAAGAATCTCTTTTTACTTTGTTATGAATACTTACCGATGCCTTTAACCCCAGCGGCACAGGCTTAAAATCTTTGTGCAACGCCATTTCTTTATAATCCTTGTCTCCCATTCCCGCAGCCTCAAAAATTTGCTGAGCAGCTTCGTGAGTTATCCAGCCTCGAACATCAATTTTTGGTGCATCGCTTTCCAACGATAACTTTGATCCGCTCCAACTGGACTGTACCACATTCCAGCCATAAGAGGCCGGTTTGGTCTCGTGGATAATAAGGAGACCAGCCGCTCCATGTCGCGCCGCTTCTTCATATTTATAAGTCCACCGGCCGTAATACGTCATGGTATTCCCTTTAAATAAAGTGGAATCCTGTGTAGCAAAACCCGGATCATTAACGAGAACTACCGCTGTTTTTCCTTTCCAGTCAATTCCTTTATAATCGTCCCAGCCATATTCGGGAGCTACAATCCCATAACCCGCAAATACCAATTCTGAATTCTTTAAATCTACAACACTATCCGTTTTTCGGGATACCGCCACAAAATCATCAAAGTATTGCAGGTCGATATTTTTACCATTTCCTGAAATCTTCATTTTTTCTGAAGGAGTTCCTGTAATGGCAACCATTGGAACCTGTTGAAAATAACTGTCTCCGTTTCCGGGCTGCAAGCCGAGTTTCGAAAACTGCTCTTTTAAGTACGCGGTGGTTTTTTCTTCTCCTTCCGTAAAGGGTTTCCTTCCCTGGAAATCATCGGAAGCTAATTGTTGAATAGAATTTCCAATAGTTACCGAATCTACCTGAACTTCTGAAGTATCCTGTTCTTCAGATTTGGACTTACAGCCGGCAAGCAGAAGAATCGAAACCGAAATAGGTATTAATTTTTTCATATTAATTTGAAATTTTAATAAAAGTAAAATTTTTCAGAAGAAAACCCTGTATTTTAGTGGAAATTAGAATCAAAATACTGGATATTAGCTATATTCAACAGATAAATTCAAAAGGCATGAGAAAAATATACTTTACCTCCATTCTTTTTCTGGCAGTTCTTTCAGTCCATGCGCAGGAATCAATCTTAGGGTTTACTCCAGAAAATTCCGAAAAAGAACAGGCTCTGGAAGCCAGTTTTGATGCCAAACTGTCGGCTGTACATCTGGATTCAGCCATGCATCATCTGGCGGCACAACCGCATTATACCGGTAGCGATTACGATAAGCAGAATGCGGAATGGATATTAAAACAATTTAAAGACTGGGGTTTTGATGCGCATATCGATTCCTACCAGATCCTTTTTCCATATCCCAAAACCAGGTTATTAGAACTCACCGGGCCTACCACTTTTAAAGCCAATTTAGACGCAATTCCTATTGAAGGTGATAAATATACTCAGCAGGGCGATCTATTGTTGCCCAGTTACAATGCTTTTTCTACCGATGGCGATGTGGAAGCAGAACTTGTTTTCGTGAATTACGGAGTGCCTTCAGATTATGAGCAGCTCGAAAAAATGGGAATTTCAGTAAAAGGGAAGATTGTGATCGCTAAATATTATGGCTCCTGGCGCGGAATAAAACCCAAACTTGCCGCTGAAAAAGGGGCTATTGGATGTATTATTTATACAGATCCTGCGGATGATGGATACGGCCAGGGTGATGTATATCCCAAAGGGCCTTTCAAAGGTGAAAATGGCGTGCAAAGAGGCTCCGTAATGGACATGCCATTATATCCGGGCGATGTTCTGACTCCGGGATATGCAGCCACAAAAGACGCTAAAAGATTGGATATTAAAGACGCGAAAACCATTACCAAAATTCCTGTTTTACCCATTTCTTACGGAAATGCAAAACCTTTGCTTGCCGCTTTAGAAGGGCCGGTAGCGCCCCATTCCTGGAGAGGCGGATTACCCATTACGTATCATATCGGTCCCGGTCCTGCAAAAGTGCATTTGAAACTGGAATTCGACTGGCAGTTAAAAAATATTTACGATGTAGTTGCGAAGATGAAAGGATCGCAGTTTCCCGATGAATGGGTAATGCGGGGAAATCATCACGATGCGTGGGTTCATGGCGCAAACGATCCAATTAGCGGACAAGTAGCTATGATGGAAGAAGCTCGAGCCGTGGGAGAACTAGCAAAAGCCGGGAAAAAACCAAAAAGAACTATTGTTTATTTTGCCTGGGATGCCGAAGAACCTGGATTAATAGGTTCTACAGAATGGGTAGAAGGGCATCAGGATGAACTAAAAAGTAATGGTGTAGCCTATGTGAATACCGATAGCAACGGGAGAGGATTTCTGGGTGCTGGGGGCTCCCACACCTTACAGGCCATGGTAAAACAAGTTGCCAACGAAGTTCAGGATCCCGAAACCGATGTTTCTGTTGCCAAACGACGCATTGCTGCCAATTTGGTAAACGGAGGAGATAGTGAATTCAAGTTATCGGCTTTAGGCTCGGGATCAGATTATACTCCTTTTATACAACATACGGGAGTACCTTCTGTAAACCTTGGTTTTGGAGGCGAAGATAATGGTGGCGAATACCACACCATCTTCGACACCTATTCTATGTATAAACGATTTAAAGATCCCGATTTTTCCTATGGAATTGCACTCGCCAAAACCGCAGGACATATCGTACTTCGCCTGGCCAATGCCGATGTTCTACCTTTTGAATTTCAGCAATGGTATAGCACTGTAAACGGCTATTTGGAAGAGGTACAAAAAGAAACGTCAAAACTTCGGGAAGAAACAGAGAAACAAAACGAACTAATTACCAATAATGATTTTCAACTGGCTGCCGATCCTACCAAACCTTTTGTGAAGCCTGAGATGCAAGAACCGGTTCCAGACCTGGATTTTTCACCCCTGGAAAAAACAATGGACAGCCTGAAATCCACGATCGGGCAATTTTCAGAAAAAGATCTACTGAAGCTAAACGACAGGAAGAAAGAGCAAATCAACCAAAAACTAATGAAGCTGGAACAATCTTTATTGAGTGAAAAAGGACTCCCGCGACGCCCGTGGTTCAAACATCAAATTTACGCTCCCGGGTTTTATACAGGATATGGCGTGAAAACCCTTCCGGGAGTTCGTGAGGCTATAGAACAAAAGAATTGGAAAGAAGCCCAGGAACAAATTAGTGTCCTAACAGAAACGTTGAATAATTTCAATTCCAAACTCGAAGATATTTTAGAGCTGATGTAACGGAACCCTTCGACTCCTTTGGAATTGATTTACATACAGCAGACCAACAAGACATCTCGACTCCAGCCTGTCTTGAGCCTGCCTTGCCGGCAGGCAGGCGGAGTCGAAAGGTCGGGGAGCCAATCGTCACCTTGAGCGAAGTCGAAAGGTCGGTTCTAACTGTTTTTAATGAAACACTTCGGCATCTCGACTCCTCTGGATGGGACATTTTATATGCGCAGTCAAATGATCTTGTGAAAACCTATTTCTTCCCGACAAAAATATTCTTCGGAAGCATGGCATGAACTCCTACATATCCATCTACAAGTTCGGTGA
>JBAVQO010000043.1:0-16132 GCA_049694135.1 Gillisia sp.
GCGAGTATTGATCCTATCTTTGCGCTGCATCAGAACGCTATCGATTTCCTTACGAATTATACCGCGTATAAATTTCCTTTTCAGAAACTGGATTTTGCGGCTATTCCCATTTTTCAGTATGGCGGTATGGAACATGTGGGCGCCATCCAGTACCGGGAATCGTCTTTATTTCTGGACAGCACCGCCACCGAGAGTGATTTATTGGCACGGGCGAAACTTATTTCTCACGAAACTTCGCATATGTGGTTTGGAGACCTGGTGACCATGCAGTGGTTCGATGATGTGTGGATGAAAGAAGTTTTTGCCAATTTTATGGCCGATAAAATCGTAAATCCCGCATTTCCGGGAATTAACCACCAGTTGCTTTTCGAGCTGAGCCATTATCCCAGCGCTTTTGCAGAAGATCGAACTGCAGGATCCAATCCTATCCGGCAGAACCTGGAGAACCTGAAGAACGCAGGTTCCCTCTACGGAAATATTATTTACGACAAAGCTCCAATTATGATGCGACAATTGGAATTGGCCACTGGTAAAGACACTTTTCGCAAAGGTATTCAGGAGTATATTCAAAAATTTGCCTATTCCAACGCCGACTGGAATGACTTGATCTCCATTCTTGATGAAAAATCACCCCTGGATCTTAAAAAATGGAGCAACGTGTGGGTAAACCAAAGTGGGCGACCTATTTTCAGCGATTCTATTCAGTATGATGAAAATGCAAAAATTAAATCCTTCAGAATTTCTCAACATGCCGAGGATGGAAGCGGCAAAGTCTGGCCGCAACAATTCAAAATCGCATTGGTTTATCCCGATTCGGTGCATGAACTTCCGGTAAATATTAAAGATAAAGAACTGGATCTCCCTTCAGCAAAAGGCCTGGAAAAACCTCAGCAAATTATTTATAATTACGATGGAATGGGATACGGAGTATTTCCACAGGCGAAAGAAAATCTTTCACGCATAGCCGATATTAAGGATGAGGTTGCCCGCGGATACAGTTATATCAACACCTATGAACAAACGCTGAATGCCAACATCGATCCTTCCTCTGCCTTTCAATTGTATGAAAAAGGACTTTCTACTGAAGAAAATGAACTTATTCTGCGTCTTATTGCCGGAGATACGCGCAGCATATTCTGGACCTTTTTTACAGATGATCAGCGGGAAGCACATCAGCAAGAGCTCGAAAACCTTGTGTATTCCGAATTGCAGAAGGATCGCGCTCCTAACATTAAAAAAACCCTGTTCGGATTATTTAGTGCTATTGCCTATTCCGAAAAAGGAAAAGAACGATTATACAATATCTGGAAAAAGGAAACAAAAATAAAAGATCTTAAACTAAACCAGGACGATTATACCGCGATGGCGATGGAACTTGCCTTATACGGTCATTCTAAAAGTGAAAAGATTTTACAGGAAGCCGAAGCCGCCATAGAAAATCCGGATAAAAAAAGGCGTTTCCAATATTTACTTCCGGCATTATCTCAGGATGTAGCAGTCCGCGATAACTTTTTTGAAACCTTAAAAGAAGCAAAAGGAAGAGAGAAGGAATCGTGGGTGCTTTCTGCATTGCATTTTATAAATCACCCTCTGCGCCAAAAAGAGGGTACAAAACACTTAAAAACATCTTTAGATTTACTGGAAGATATCCAGGTTACGGGTGATATCTTTTTCCCAAAAGCATGGTTAAATGCTACCATAGGAAGCTATACTTCTAAAGAAGCCTATGATATTCGAGAAGATTATTTAAAAGAACATCCCGATTTAAACCCGGTTTTAAAAAAGAAACTCCTGCAGGCCACAGACAATCTGGATCGTTTTCAGGAAATTCAGAAGAAAAAGAATAACTAAGGGAACCGGGGTGAGTAGGAATCTGTATAACTAAATACAATACCTTTGTTGGGAACGAAAAGATGCATCAGTTTTTATTCTCTATACACTTGCTGAAAGAAAAAATAAAGAACACGAAGAGTATCCAATACTTACTGGGTATTAGTTCCATAAGTATTGCCGCTTTAATATGCGCATCGGTATTGGACACCACAGAATATCATGTGGTCGCTCTGATATTATTACTGGTAGTTTCTGTTTTGGCTGTATTCTTCGATGTATTACCCATTATTACGGTGGCAATCCTTAGTGCCCTTATCTGGAACTTCTTTTTTATTCCTCCCAAGTCCACCTTCAACATCAGCACTCCCCAGGATGCCCTGCTGTTTTTAATGTATTTTGTTATTGCGATTATAAATGGCGTTTTTACGTCAAAAATTCGCAAAATGGAGACTCAGGCTCAGGAACGAAAAGAAAAAGAACGGACGCTGGAACTCTATAACACCCTTTTTAATTCATTATCTCATGAATTAAAGACCCCCATTGCTACTATTTTAGCATCTGCCGATATTTTGAAAAATCAAAACGATGAATTAACAGAGTCTACAAAGAAAGATGTATACACTGAAATAGAAATTGCGAGTAGACGTTTGAATTTACAGGTAGAACATTTTTTAGACATGAGCCGACTCGATTCTAAGTATATACATCTTCAGAAGGACTGGTACGACATAAACGAAATAATTCTTAAATTAATACGTGTAAAAGCTGAAGATGCCGCCCACCATACAATTGAATACACTCCCAAAGAAGAATTGCCCTTGGTAAAAATTGATGGTACACTCTTAGAGCAGATTATTCATAATATTTTACACAATGGGCTTCAATACACCCCGGCCGGTTCAACAATAAGCCTGAATGTTGAAGTTACAGATACGATTTGTTATATTATTATACAGGATAATGGCCGGGGGTTTCCGGAGGACAAACTGGAAAAGGTATTCGAGAAATTTTACAGGCTGCCCAATACCAACACAGGAGGCACAGGCCTGGGATTATCTATTGCAAAAGGATTTGCAAAGGCCCACAATGGAGATATAAGGCTAGAGAACGTTCCCTCTGGCGGCGCCAGGTTTACTGTAAGTATTCAGTGTGAAATGAGCTATTTTAAATCTTTAGACGATGAAACAAGCTAACATTCTTGTAATAGATGATGAGCCACAGATCCGGAAATTATTGAAAATATCGCTGGAAAGCAGTAATTATAAGGTGATCCAGGCGAGTTCTGGCCAGGAAGGTCTTCATTTAGCGGCCAATCATGCGCCCGATCTGATTATTCTCGATCTTGGACTCCCCGACAAGAGCGGACACGAAATCTTGATAAATTTAAGGCAATGGTACGAAAACGGAATTATTATTCTTTCGGTACAAAATTCAGAAAGCAGCATTATTAAAGCCCTGGATAACGGGGCGACTGATTATCTTACCAAACCTTTCAGGACGGGCGAACTCCTGGCCAGAATTCGCGCCTCTCTTCGCCTGAACCGAAATGATGATGCTAACCCTATCATAACAACCGCAAGCCTAGAAATGGACCTTATTTGCAAAACTCTGAAAGTAAAAGGCGAAACAATAAAACTAACTTCCACCGAATACAATCTTATTTCTTTGTTTTTTCAGAACCTCGGAAAAGTGCTGACCCACCAATACATCTTAAAACAGATCTGGGGATTTGGTGCCATGGAAGAAACTCAATATATAAGAGTTTATGTTGCTCAGTTACGCAAAAAAATTGAAGAAGATCCAAATCGGCCGGAACATCTGCTAACAGAAAGCGGAGTAGGTTACCGTTTTATTTAGTTATAATTCTATATTGGTACCCACTTCAAAAACTTTTTCGGGTGGCAAATCAAAATATCGGGTAGCCCGTTGCGAGTTTCTCGAAAGCATTGCGAATACAGCTTCCCGCCAGGCCGGCATTCCCAACTTGCCGTTCACAATCAGAGTTTCACGACCCACGAAGTAATGAATATCTTCTTTATCTAGTTTAACTCCGCTTTTTTCGATCAAATCTACAGCCTGGGGAATATTGGTTCTGTCCATATACCCGTATTTTACAATCACCTTGTAAAAATTGTTTCCAAGATCTTTAAGAACAAGTCTCTTATTTACGGGAATCCGCGGTACCGATTGAAAGTTGACAGACAAGATAATTACCTGCTCATGGATCACTTTATTATGTTTTATGTTCTTAATAAGAGCATGCGGAGATCTATCCGGAGAACTTGTAAAATAAATGGCAGTTCCCTTCACTTTTTCTACCGGGTGAGCTTTCAAATCTCGTAAAAAGCGCGTTAAAGGATCCATGATCTTCGTTAATTCGATCCTTAGGATTCTTCGGCCTTTTGCCCAGGTAGTCATCACGAAATATATGAGAACCGCAATCACTAAAGGAACCCATCCTCCATCCGGAATTTTATCGATGTTGGCATATAAAAAAGACAGATCTATCGAAAGCAGAAAAAGAGTAATTAAAATCGCCACAGGAAGTTTCCATTTCCAAAGTTTTCTCATGGCGATAAAAGCAAGTAAAGTGGTTATCACCATCGTGGTTGTTACTGCCACACCGTAAGCGGCTGCCAGCCTACCGGAAGTCTGAAAAGAAAGCACCAGGCTTATGGTTCCTATAAAGATCAACCAGTTTACTTTGGGAATATAAATTTGCCCTTCTTCTTCTGCTGAAGTATGCACTACTTTCAGTCTGGGAAAATATCCTAATTGCAGCGCCTGAAAAGTAAGGCTGAAAGCTCCGGTAATTATAGCCTGAGAAGCTATGATGGTAGCAATAGTTGCCAGGATAACCAGCGGGTATAAAGCGAATTTTGGTGCGAGATGATAAAAAGGATTTTCAGCAAGACCAGGATTGTCCAACAAAAGCGCTCCCTGTCCGAAATAATTGATCAGTAAGCAGGGTAATACGATGGTGAACCAGGCCCAACGAATGGGTTTTTTACCAAAATGCCCAATATCTGCATATAAAGCTTCTCCCCCGGTAACTACCAGAAATACCGCCCCCAAAATAAACATTCCCTGCCAGCTATTGATTACAAAGAATTCCACGGCATAATATGGATTAACCGCCTTTAATATTTCCGGATTCTGTACTATTGATAATGATCCCAACACCGCCAGCGTTATAAACCATATAAAAATAAGAGGACCAAAAATCATCCCTACGCCGTGCGTTCCTCTTTTTTGAAATACAAAAAGCCCTATTAAAATAATAATGGTAATAATAATGACAAAAGGTTCTAAAACAGGAGTCGCTATTTTAAGCCCTTCGGTGGCACTTAAAACAGAAATAGCCGGGGTGATCATTCCATCACCATAAAGCAAAGCAGCACCAAATAAGCCCATGGTTAATATTACGGCTCTTTTTGTTTTTTTCTTTTTTGGTAAAACCAATTCCATTAAGGCAAGAATCCCTCCTTCTCCATCGTTGTCGGCGCGCAGAATAAGGACCAGATATTTTAAACTTATTACCAGGATGAGCGCCCAGAAAATAAGGGAAATGGCTCCCATTATATTTGCAGGAGTAGGCTCTACTCCAAAATCTCCATAAAAACATTCTCTCACGGCGTATAATGGACTCGTACCAATGTCGCCAAAAACCACTCCCAGCGCAGCTAAACTCAGGGTAAATAATCTTTTTTTGGAAGAGGAATTTTCAGAATTTTTCATTTTAGCGAATAAAGCCCAATTGCAGAGGGACGATTAAAATGGGGGCAAATTTATTGAAAAATCAACCTGCAACTATTGGCCAGAGGATGGTTTCTTCTCGATTTTTATAAAATCTTTATACTTATTTCTGAATTTTTACTTTTTTCATATACTCCTGCCTTTTTCACCCATCCCCGGAAGGTAAATCCTCTACCAGTGCGGCTTTTGTTCTTTATAAAAATTTAATGTTTTCAAAAAATTCTAAATAAAATATTTACAAAGTCCTGGATAATTTTGATTCACAAATAATTCATTTTGATGAATCGGTTTTTATCTTTCTTCGACATTTTTCAGAACCTGAAAAGGAAACTTCAGAAGAAAAATTCTTCAGCAACAAAAGAATCTAAACTCGTTCCCGCTACGATTAAAGAACTCTCCAAAAAAGGCATAAAAAAAGGAGACACAGTTCCAATCAGATTTTTGTTTATGGGCAGGAACAAAAAAGATGTACAAAAAATCTTCCGCACTTTGCTCCATGATTTTAATTACCAGAATATCAACTCCAGCCCAATTGAGGATCAATGGGTTATTTCGGGGTGGACAGAACCTCAACTTATCAGTCGCACTTCTTTGGTGAAGTGGGAAAAGGAAATGAAAAATCTGGCCCGAACCTGCAATCTTGAATTCGTGGGTTGGGGCGTAAATACCGGTTAAAAAATTCCATTTTCCTCTGCTAGAGGTTAAGAAATCAGGAAAGTCAAAAAATAAATCGTTTTTAATGTCGTTATAAAAGCATTCTTGTAATTATTCTTAAATTCGCTTCAGCAAATATTAGCGCAGCAAAATGACAGATCTTAATTTTGGTAAGTGGAATAAAATCCTGGGATGGCTGGTATTTTTAATCGCCCTTACCACCTACTGGCTTACGGTAGAACCCACAGCAAGCTTTTGGGACGCCGGAGAATTTATAGCAACTTCAGCAAATCTTAATATCGGACACCCGCCAGGAGCACCTCTTTATCAGATGTTTGGAGCAGTATTCGCGGGATTTGCGCCCGATAAAGCCCACATTGCGCTCCTTATAAATATGCTTTCGGGACTGGCAAGTGCGCTTACCATTATGTTTATGTACTGGTGTATCGTAATCCTGATTCTAAAAATTGCGGGACCAAAAGAGAAATTATCGGTTGCTCAAAAAATCGCTGTTTTAGGAAGTGCCGCCGTTGGTGCCCTTGCTTTCACCTTTTCAGATAGTTTCTGGTTTAGCGCTGTGGAAGCCGAAGTATATGCGATGGCAGCCTGTATCTTGTCCATTTTATTCTATCTCGGCCTGCTGTGGGAACGTGATATGTTCGAACCCCGTGGCAATCGCTGGCTTATTCTTATTTCTTTTATTGTGGGGCTTTCCTTTGGGGTACACTTTTTAGGATTGCTGACCATTCCCGCTATCGGTTTCCTTTATTTCTTTAAGAATTACAGCAAAGTAACCGTTAAAAATTTTATAGTCGCAAATATAGCGGTAGTGGCCGTTTTAATGTTTATTTTCAAACTACTACTTCCTTACACGCTTACCTTTTTCGCTTCTTCTGAAGTATTTTTCACCAATGTTATAGGCTTGCCTTTCAACTCCGGAACTATTATCGCCTTTCTGGTCATGGTAGCGATCTTTTACTTCGGAATTAGATATACCCGAAAAAAGGATTATTACCAGCTCAACACGTTGGTTTTATGTATTCTTTTTATTTTTATAGGCTTTTCCAGCTGGACCATGCTGCCCATCAGAGCCAACGCCCATACGGTTATAAATGAAAATAATCCTGAAAATGCGCGGGAACTCCTGGCTTATTATAACCGTGAACAATATGGGGAAACCTATCTGTTCTATGGTCCCCAATTTACTGAAATGTACAGCGGTCTGGATCCCGATCATCCTTATAATGACGAAAAACCCAACTACGAAAAAGATGAAAAAACGGGCAAATATGTTATTGTAAACGATTATAAAGATGCCCGTCAGAACCTGGACGATAAGCATAAGGCTATTCTGCCAAGAATGTGGAGCACCCAGCACGCGGCCAATTACATGCAATGGACGGGACCTCTGAAATTTACGGTGAAACCGGAATATCAGGACAACCAGGATCTTATGAATGCCATTTCTGAATTCAGAAAGAATTTTGCGCAGGGCCGCCTTGATTATGATGCTTACAATAAATTTCTTTCGCGATTCAGTTCTTATATCGATGTAGAAAAACCCTCGTTTGCGTCGAATATGGATTATCTTTTTGAATTTCAGATAGGCTATATGTACTGGCGTTATTTTATGTGGAATTTTGTGGGAAGACAGGATGATGTGCAGGGAGAATTGACCGATCTGCACGGAAACTGGTTGAGCGGTATTAATTTTATAGATGATATGCGACTGGGGCCTCAGGAAAATCTTCCGAGCGATGTAAAAAACAATCCTGCCCGCAACACTTACTATTTCCTACCTCTATTATTAGGTCTTTTAGGCCTGGTTTTTCAATTCAGAAGAGACATCAAAGGCTGGTGGGTTTTAATTGTCTTCTTTTTATTTACCGGGATAGCCCTTAAAATATATCTGAATGAACGCCCTTTTGAACCTCGTGAACGCGATTATGCGCTGGTAGGTTCCTTTTATGTTTTTGCCATCTGGATTGGGTTTGGAGCATACGCTCTTTTCGATATGCTAAAAGAATACCTCACGCCAAAAATAGTCGCTCCCCTTGTGGTGGTGGTTTCTCTGTTGGCGGTTCCTACTCTTATGGCTTCAGAAAACTGGAACGATCACGACCGCTCCGGGAAATATACCGCTACTGCCATGGCCAAAATGTACCTGGATTCGGTAGATAAAAATGGTATTTTATTCACCATTGGAGACAATGATACTTTTGCGCTTTGGTATGTGCAGGAAGTGGAAGGTTACAGGAGAGACATCAGGATTGTAAACACCAGCCTCTTTGCCACCGACTGGTATATAGACGAAATGAAAAGAAAAGCCTATACCAGCGATCCTATTCCTTCGCAACTCACCCATGACCAATATCGAAGTGATACGAATGAATTTGTAGTGTACCAGGAAATCACGAAAGATACCATGACGGTCCAGAATTTAATCAACTGGATTGCCAGCGACGACCCCCGCACCAAGGGGCAGATTGGAAATGGAAAAACTGTGAGTACTTTCCCTACTCAAAATTTAAGAATTCCGGTAGACAAGCAGGCTGTACTCAAGAATGGTATTGTGAGCAAAGATGCTGCAGATCAGATTGTAGATAACGTTTTCTTCAAAATAAAAGATAATGTTATTTATAAAAATCGTTTGCTGATGTTGGATATTATAGCCAATAATAACTGGAAACGCCCTATCTATTTCACCGGCGGAAGTTTTGGCGACGACGATTATCTATGGATGAAGGATTACCTTCAACTCGATGGAGTAGCTTACAAACTGGTGCCGGTTAAAACCCCGATAGATCCTAATAATCCTTTCGATATGGGAAGGGTAGATACCAACAAAATGTACGATATCGTTACCCACTGGGATTGGGGAAATATGGGAAAAGACATTTATCACGATCCCGAAACCCGAAAAAATTCCATCACCTATCGCAGTAACCTTGCCCGACTGGCAGAAAGCCTTATCAATAAAGGCGAAGACAAAAAGGCGGAAGACATCCTGGATCTTGCAATGAAGGAAATGCCCGTAGATTATTACGGATATTACACCCTGCTGGAACCGTTTATCACCGGGTATTTTGAATTGAACAAGACCGAAAAAGCCCGTAATCTTTGGGAAAAAGTTGCAAAAAAATATCAGGAAAAGCTCAATTATTACAGCACCTGGAATCAGGACCGACAGGTAAATTATGCCGATGACATTCTAACCGATATGGAACGTTATCGTGCTTTGGTAGATTTGTTGTACAAACACGCCGACGAAGAATATGCAACGAAAAAGGCCAAAGAATTCAACACCTATTTAAAATTGTTCCCAAGCTTCTATAAAAGTGCTTCTGAAGAAGAAGATCAATCGCCACCAGCGCCTCAAGATCGCGCTATAGAAAACGAGATCAATAAAACCCCGGCGTTGGATTCTCTTAAGAATCAGCCCGACAGCCAATAAAAATCCCGAATGGCATATTTGAAGAAAATTTCCACACTGGGGAAGGTGATTTCACCTTCCCTGGTGTGGAATATTCCGAATGCCAAAAACACGCTTTACCTAAGTTTCGACGATGGCCCCATTCCTGAAGTTACTCCGTGGGTGTTGAAAATGCTTAAAAAGTATGATGCCAAAGCCACTTTTTTTTGTATTGGCGAAAATGTGAAAAAGCATCCTGAAGTTTTTCAGGAAATTATTTCTGCAGGACACCGGATTGGCAATCACACCTACAACCATTTAAATGGCTGGAATACTTCAACAGAAGATTACTTTTTAAATTTTCAAAAAGCCGAGGAGATACTTCAGCAGGAAATCAGGAAATCTGAAAGTCGTTTTAGCAACGAATTATTCCGGCCGCCATATGGAAAAATAAAGCCGGCACAAATAAAAAGAATTCAGAAGTACGGGCATAAAATCGTGATGTGGGAGGTAATAAGTGGCGATTTCGACGCGAATCTTTCCGCTGAAGAATGCTACAAAAATGTGATAGGAAATTGCAAGTCGGGAAGCATTGTGGTTTTTCATGACAGCCTGAAAGCAGAGAAAAACCTTCGGTCTGTTCTACCTGAAGTGCTGGAGTTTTACAAGCAAAAAGGCTTCAGTTTTAAAACGATTTAAAGATATTCCTTAACAAGCCCGATTAAGGTATTGGCATCTTGCTCTCCACTTTGTCGCCATTTCATTTCGCCATCTTTGTAGATCATAAGCGTAGGCAAGGCTTTTATGCGAAGCGCATCGGCAAGTTGCTCGTTTTTATCAACATCTATCTTGATAATTTTTGCTTTATCACCCAAAGCAGCGGCAACGTCTCGTAAAACAGGATGCATAGCAGTGGAGGCATCGTTCCATTCGGTATAAAAATCTAAAACCACCGGAATGTTTAAATCTATTAGTTCCCCAAATTTTGACATATGCTAAAAAATGAATTTTCGGTTAGATTTTTTCTACCACTATTTACAGAATATCAAATATAGTAATTTCTTTGAATTATGCGGGTGTTGTTCCTTTTCGCAGTTCAATAACAGTTACTTCGGGCCAAATTCCCACTCTTCCGGGATAGGCCAAATAACCAAAGCCCCGGTTTACATTGATATAGCGTTCATTTTCGATATATATTCCGGCCCAGTTTTTATAGCGATATTCTATGGGGCTCCATTTCAAGAATCCCGGAATTTCTATTCCAAACTGCATGCCATGAGTATGTCCGCTCAGCGTTAGCTGATAATTTTGAGGATCGCTCTTAATTTTTTCCTGCCAATAAGAGGGATCGTGGCTCATTAATATCTTAAATTCGTCGGGGTGCAGCCCTTCTCCCGCTTTATCGAGATCGCCTTTCTTTTTGAATCCGCCTTTCCCCCAGTTTTGTACTCCTACCAGGGCGATTTTTTCTCCGTCTTTTTCAAGGTGCCGATGTTCATTCAGCATAAGATCCCATCCCATTTCTGCCTGGATATTCTTTAGTTCCTCCAGATTTTCGGCTTTTGCCTTTTCGCTTGGCCACTCTACATAATCTCCATAATCATGATTTCCAAGCACCGAATAAATTCCATGGGGAGCCTTTAGTTTCGAAAAACTCTCTTTCCAAGTATGCATTTCCTTAGCCTTATTATTCACAAGATCTCCGGTAAAAAGAATCACATCTCCCTTTTGTGCATTAATAAGATCTATTCCGTATTCTACTTTCTCCTTGTTGTCGAAACTGCCGCTATGAATATCGCTTATTTGGGTAATTCTGTAACCATCAAAAGCTTCAGGAAGATTATTAAAAGTAAGCGTATATTTTAAAACCTTGTAATTGTACTTTCCTCTATACATTCCGTAAAGGAGCGAAAGAAAAGGAACTGCGGCAATCCCGAGCGCCAGTTGACCCAGAAATTTCCTCCGCTCCGGAAGAACAAAGCCAGAAGAAGGCTGCATTCCCTTATTGAAAAGAGCGATGAGCATTCGCACCAGGTCTTCGCCAAACATAAAAATGAGCACCACCAGCTTTCCCAACAAGAAAGCGAGCAAATAGCCAAACGCATAGGAACGGGGCCCGGAAAACGTGCCCCCGGGACTCGGCTGGGAAAACTGATAAATAAAATTTCCCAGTACCAAAAGAGAAAGAACAAGGTATGCAGCCAGAACCCAGTGACTTTTGGAAAGAACCCTGACCGCCTGAAAAGCATAAATATCTATAAGCACATAAAATGCGATAAACAAGAACCAACGCATAATTTCAATTTTTTCACGAAGATACTTTTAATCAAAGGCTTATGTCAAAGATTTTCTGAATTTTTAGCAGGTTCGCTGTTCTACACCAAAAATATCTTTTTTTAACCCTCTGAAATAATTTGAAACTTTCTGAATATCCTATATCTTTAAACACTGCACAATATTTATAATGAAACGAAGAAGATTTATTGAAAAATCGGCACTGGCAGGAGCCGCTATTAGCCTTTCTTCCCCTTTACTCACCGCTGCCAATCGTAGCTTTCAATTTAAGAATATGACCGTACCCGATTCCCAAGTATTTCCATTAACCATTGCTACCTGGAATTTTCCGAATGCCAGCAAAAAAGCGGGAGAACTTTTAGCCAATGGAGCTTCTGCTCTAGATGCCGCAGAACAGGGCGTCATGGTCGAGGAAGCCAACATCAAAAACACCACCGTAGGAAAAGGAGGAGCTCCCGATCGGGACGGAAATGTTACTCTGGATGCTTCTATTATGAATCCACAAGGAAATGCGGGTTCTGTGGCATACCTTAAAAACTATACCCATGCGGTTTCCGTAGCCAGAAAGGTGATGGAAGAAACCCCACACGTCATGCTGGTGGGAGAGGGAGCAGACCAATTTGCCAAAGAAATGGGGTTTAAAGAGGAAAACCTTTTAACTCCCGAGTCGGAAGAAGCCTATCACAAATGGCTTGAAAAGAAGCATTATCAGCCTATCATCAATATTGAGAATCACGATACCATCGGGATGTTGTGCATCGACAAAAATGGTGATTTGGCCGGTGCCTGCACCACTTCAGGATTATCTTATAAAATGAATGGACGCGTGGGCGATTCTCCTATAATAGGCGCGGGACTTTATTTAGACAACAAGGTCGGAGGCGCCGCTGCAACCGGAATGGGCGAAGTGGTGATGAAAACCCTGGGAAGTTTCCTGATCGTAGAAAAAATGAGAGAAGGAAAGTCTCCACAGGAAGCCTGTGAAATTGCCGTCCAGCGAATCATTGAAGGCAATCCGAATTATAAAGACTTTCAGGCAGCCTTTATTGCCGTTAACAAAAAAGGGGAAATTGGCTCTTACTGCATCCAGCAAGGGTTTAGTTATGTTAAATATCAGAATGGCAAAAATGAAAATATCCCCAGCGCTTTTTTTATTTAAAAAATCCCCTTATTGATGAATCAAAAAAAATCTTACCGTACCGCATTTATTATTATCACTACCCTGTTTTTTCTTTGGGGATTCGTAACCGTTCTGATGGATTCACTGATCCCCAGGTTAAAAGAGGTCTTTACTCTCAGTTATTTCCAGGCAGGTCTCGTTCAATTTGCTTTTTTTGGCGCTTTTTTTCTTTTGTCTATTCCGGCGGGTTATATTCTGTCCAAAATAGGCTACAAAAAAGGAATTGTACTGGGATTGAGCACTATGGCGGTAGGATGTTTGCTTTTTTATCCGGCTGCCTCCTTTCGCACCTTCGGAATTTTTATGCTGGCAATATTCGTTTTAGCCGGAGGTATAACCGTTCTGCAGGTAGCCGCCAACCCGTATGTTACCATTCTGGGGCCGGAAAAAACCGCCTCCAGCAGGCTAAACTTATCGCAGGCCTTCAATTCTTTGGGAACCATGATCGCCCCTCTCTTTGGCGCTTTGTTCATTTTGCAGGATAAGGTCATGACGAGCGACCAGATAAATTCGATGGAAACCGCTAAACAAAATGCCTATTATATTTCTGAAGCAGGAGCCGTTCAGAAACCTTTTGTTGGAATTGCCATTTTTGTGGCACTTATCGCACTGATATTTACGTTTATAAAACTACCAAAAGTAGGCGAAGATGTTGCGTCCAACAACTATTCACGCGTTCTGAAAAACAAAAATCTCGTGCTTGGAGCCCTGGGTATCTTTTTTTATGTGGGGGCAGAAGTAGCTCTGGGCAGCTATATGATAAATTATTTTTTAAGTCTGGACATCGCGTCTTTGGTTCGCGGCAGCGATTTTATGAGTACTATCGCCGGCTGGATCCTCACTTCGGGTGTGCCCGGCGCAACAGATATGGCCCTGGTAGGAGTTTTTGTTACTTTTTACTGGGGAGGCGCCATGATCGGGCGGTTTATAGGTTCTTATCTAACAAAAGTTATCAACCCTGCGGTTGTGCTAAGCGTCTTTGCGGCTTGCGCAATTACGCTGCTTCTTGTTTCCTCGTTCTCGTTCGGCTTTTTAGCCATGTGGTCGGTTTTGGCTATCGGGCTCTTCAATTCTATTATGTTCCCTACTATTTTTAGCCTGGCGCTCGATGGTTTGGGTGCCGATAAACCTCAAGGTTCGGGTATCCTCTGTACCATGATTGTAGGTGGCGCCATAATTCCTCCCGCCTACGGATTCTTAACCGATAATTTCAACTTTAAAGTCGCCTTTATCCTGGTGATGTGCTGCTATGCCTATATTTTGTTTTATGCCTATAAAAATAAAAGAAGACAGATCAGTATCTAATTGAATTCTATAAAATCCGTTACTTTTCAGAAGGAATGATAATATCTTTGTAGCTTTGATTTTATACTGAAAAATAACATTTCACAATATATGCCTGCTCAAAAACGACTTTTTTTATTAGATGCTTACGCCCTTATTTTCAGAGGTTACTACGCCTTTATAAAAAACCCGCGAATCAATTCCAAAGGTTTTGATACTTCAGCAATTATGGGTTTTATGAACTCATTATTCGACGTGATTCGAAGAGAAAAGCCGGATCATCTGGCGGTTTGTTTCGATAAAGACGGAAGCTCCGAAAGAACAGAAATGTACGCCGACTACAAAGCACATCGCGATGCCACTCCGGAACCCATCATGGCTGCTCTGCCTTATATTCAGAATATTCTAAAAGCCATGCACATTCCCGTGGTGATATGTCCCGGTTGCGAGGCCGACGACATTATAGGAACCCTTGCCAAACAAGCTGAAAAAGAAGGATATCAAACCTTTATGGTAACTCCCGATAAGGATTTTGCCCAGCTGGTTTCAGAAAATATTTTTATGTATCGCCCCGCAAGAATGGGGAATGGAATAGAAATTCTTGGAATTCCTGAGGTAAAGAAGAAATTTGGAGTAGAGCGTCCCGAACAGGTAATCGACTTTCTGGGAATGATGGGCGATGCTTCCGATAATATTCCCGGGCTTCCCGGAGTGGGCGAAAAAACCGCTAAAAAATTTCTGAAGGAATTTGGAAGTATGGAAGAGTTGCTTGCCAATACTCATAAATTAAAAGGAAAAATGAAGGAGAAAGTGGAAGAAAACGCCGAACTGGGTTTGCTTTCCAAAAAATTAGCCACCATTTTTACCGATATCGACGTTACGTTTAATGCCAGCAATTACGAATTGTCGCAACCTGATGCCGAAAAAGTTCAGGAGATCTTTGAAGAACTCGAATTCCGAAGGTTAAAAGATCAGTTTATAAAATTGTTTTCCGGAGAAGACACTTCCCGCCCCACCCCTGTTTCAGGAACCCAAAGCGCCACCCAAACAACAGCAGGCGCAGGCCAGTTTTCACTTTTTGGAGGCGATGCCGAAAAAATTCAGGAAGTTTCGGGCAGAAAGAAGCTCAGCGGCACTTCCCATGTTTATCAAAGTATTGCCCCGGGAATGGCCATGCAGCTTTTTATTTCAAATTTAATGAAGCAGTCCAGCGTGGCTGTGGAAACCGAAACCACCAGCTTAAATCCGTTGGAAGCCAGGCTCGTGGGAATCGCTTTTTCCTGGGAAGCCGGAAAAGGATTCTATATTCCGTTTTCAGAAGATGAAGATCAAGCAAAATCTATATTAGAAAAGTTACGGCCTTTCTTTGAATCTGAAAAAATAGAGAAAATCGGGCAAAATCTTAAGTACGACATAAAGGTGCTCGCCAAATACAACATTGGCATTCGCGGCCCGCTGTTCGATACCATGATCGCGCATTATCTTATTAATCCCGATATGCGCCATGATATGGGGGTATTATCAGAAACATATCTTAATTATACTCCCCAACCCGTAACTGAACTAATTGGGAAAAAAGGCAAAAATCAGGGGGATTTCAGGGAAGTGCCATTAGAAAAACAGAAGGAATATGCAGTAGAAGATGCTGATATCATTTTTCAATTAAAACAGCATTTTTCGCCCGAATTGAAAGAAGCTAATACCGAAAAACTCTTTTC
>JBAVQO010000044.1:0-1503 GCA_049694135.1 Gillisia sp.
AAATCTACGGTTTCATGAACTTTAATCCCTTCTAAGTAGGGTGCGGCCAAAAGCTCGTCGAAACGTTTTTTTGCCAGTTTCATAAAAAAGAGGGCCTCGGGCAGACTCTGGCTGGACGAACCTGCAACCCCGCTTCCGCTGGCGGCAGTGCCTACAAGATTCATAGGCAATTCGAGCATATGTAATAAAAAGATTTCTCCATCATATCGGTTGGCTAATTGTGCGGCGACTCTAATGGCATTTTCTGCCTGTTCGGAGAAATCGGTAGGAACCAGGATTCTTTTCATGATAAACACTTAAAAATGATTGTTTTATTAAAACTACGAATAATATTTCATTTGATTACAGTTTTCAATTTTTGGAAAATTTTATTATCTTTGCAGCGTTGGAAGTAAAATTACAGCGAGGGGACATAAAGTCCCCTCTTTTTATAAAATATATGTTGCAGGATCGAGTAGAAAAATTACTGGAAGAAGCCTTCCAGGAAAATAATTCCTTATTTTTAATATCTCTTAGTATTAATCCGCAAAACCATATTCTGGTGGTTATTGATGGAGATAACGGCGTAAGCGTTAATGACTGTATCGCGGTAAGCCGTAAAATCGAACACAATCTGGATAGAGAAGAAGAGGATTTTTCGTTGGAAGTTACTTCTGCCGGTGTTGCCGAACCCCTAAAATTACCCCGACAGTTTAAGAAAAATATTGGAAGAAAACTTGAAGTTGAAACAAATTCCAATAAATTTGAAGGAAATTTAAAGGCTGTGGACGAACAGGGGATTGAATTAACCTGGAAAACCCGGGAGCCAAAAGCCGTTGGCAAAGGAAAGGTAACCGTAAATAAGGAAGCTAAAATAGCTTTTTCAGAAATTGAAAAAGCTGTAGTTGTGATAACATTTTAATTAAAATTTGATATGGAAAATATCGCTCTAATTGAGTCTTTTTCTGAATTTAAAGACGATAAATTAATAGATAGGGTTACCTTAATGGCAATCCTCGAGGATGTGTTTAGGAATGCTTTGAAAAAGAAGTATGGAGAAGATGATAATTTCGATATTATTGTAAATCCCGACAAAGGAGATTTGGAAATCTGGCGAAATAGAGTGGTAGTGGCCGATGGAGAGGTAGAAGATCCTAACCAGGAGATTTCCCTTACCGAAGCGCGCAAAATAGAACCCGATTTTGAAGTAGGCGAAGATGTTTCTGAAGAAGTGAAGTTAATGGATTTGGGTCGACGTTCGATCCTGGCATTAAGGCAAAACCTTATCGCTAAAATCCATGAACATGACAACACGAATATCTACAAACAATTCAAGGAATTGGAAGGTGAGATCTATACCGCTGAAGTTCATCATATTCGCCATCGCGCGATTATTTTGCTGGATGATGAAGGAAACGAAATAATTCTTCCCAAGGATAGGCAGATTCCTTCAGATTTCTTCAGAAAAGGTGAAAATGTTCGGGGAGTAATCGAAAGCGTGGAACTTAAAGGAAGCAAACCACA
>JBAVQO010000045.1:0-2381 GCA_049694135.1 Gillisia sp.
TTGAGGCCGTTCCTCCAGCCCGCAAAAATAAGTGTCACTGCCATGGAACCGCATCACCACCGGAATTCTAAACTTCATAAAAGCCGAAATACCGGTCCAATCCGGCACTTCTAGCAGGTCGATATGCCGTGAATCTATGATTTTACTGATCTTCCTGTTCAGGTATTTCCTGTACAGGTAAAAACCTCCAAAAGGATAACTTTTTTGTTTTATCCCATACAAGTTCAGAGCACCTTCAGCGATGAAAAAGTCCTGATCCTGCCCATACACAAAAACACTTACCTGAATATTTTTCTGAAGCAAAGCGGAAACAAGGTTGTAAAGACTGCTGCCAATCCCGGCGCAATGCCTTACCCTTGCATGAGGGTATTCAGGTGTAAGAAAACCTATGTGCATTTTTCGCTCACTTTATCAATTGCCTCCCAAATCGCCTCTGAAGCCTTTTGAGGATCCTTCCCGGCAACTATTTTCAGCCATTCCTTTGCTTCCTCAACAGTAGGTGCTGGATCTTCAAGAAGATGTTTTACAGCTGCCTTCAACCCGCTCCTGGATTCTGCCCAGGCCACAGCATCATTGGATGGCATCGATCTAAAATGAACATATTTATAATTCTGCCCGATATCCCTGATTCCGCGACGCAATTCAGGCTGTTCATAATTGATATAAACACAGGGTTTATCATGTATGGCAAAATCAAATACCATTGAGGAGCATACATTCACCACCATTTCGCAATGCTCACAGAGATTGGAAAGCAAATAGAAATCCTCTTCCATGGGTAAAAGAAGATTCCAGGCGCTTCCGAAGGATTTTCTAATGGGCTCTATAGAAGTAATGACCTGAGAATATTTCCTTAGTATGGGATCGTAACGTTCAGTGCCATCCATGGGAGCTTTCCTGAAAATAATAGCGAGGTTGTAGCCGCTGCTATTGAGTTCTTCTACGGCCATCGCCAGATCCCTCAAATAAAGATGATCTAAGGGAGAAGTCGTGAGGTCATCTCCTGAGTAACAGACATATTGCTTTTCAGGACTTAAATTGTATTTTTCAAAAAATTCTGTCCTCTTCAGAAGCCTTCTTCTATTATAATGCGGTCCGAACTGCGGAGTACCGGTAATCAGGACCTGTTCGGGTTTGATCCACTCATAATAATTTAGTAGTTCCCTTTTCATCAAGTCACTCCAGACAAAATAAAAATCGGGCTCATTGACCAGCAGTGCCTTGGGGACATTATCCCAGGAATAAATAAAGCTCGCAGTCGTTATTCCCAGATCTTTAGCCGCCAAAAGCGGAGCAATGGTCTTCGTAGATCGTTGGGAAGTACTAAAGACCATATCCGGCTTATGCTCCTTGAGTTGGTGATAACAGCTTTTATAATAGGAAGTCTGCCGCTCCAGTTCTTCGATCTTCTTTCGGAGCTTACATATTCCTTTCTTTCCCTTGTACTTCTTAATAATAAGATTGTTCAGAATTGATTTGGCAGTATTTCTGACGTTATTATAAGCAAAAGGAAATTTATAGCTTTTATAGACCTGATCCCCAAATTCTTCTGTCCAATAGTCTAATTCAAGTCTTTTCCGTGCGCGCGAGTAAAGTGGCGTAAGTTTGTTAATCTCGGCAGGATCAACTGTAATTTCCTTACCGAAGTGCTGGGATTCTAAAACCATTCCACTCATATTCCACCAGGTGACGTCCAGAGTGGAAAATGGCAGTTTGTCCTGAAAATTTGTTTGGGTATAATTTCTAATGCCAACCCCATCCGTTAGCAGGATCCAGACCTTCTTCTTCATTCATGTGTTTGTTTCCGAAATTTGAGCTTATCTCTCTGCACTTTTTCTATTTCAAGAATATCCTTTTCCTTATAAGAAAGCGAGTCGTAAACTGCCTCAAGATCCCGTTTTAGCTTACGCATTCCTGCAGGTTCCAGCGAAGCAGCATGATCGGTTCCTTTCCAGGTTCGATCAAGGGTATAATGCCTTTCCACCACATTAGCCCCAAGAGTAAAAGCCGCAATATCTACTGCTATCCCCAGGTGGTGACCTGAAAATCCTATGCTCTTTACCTGCGATCCATATTGGCTTTTCAACCTGTTAATTTCCAGCAAACACACATCTTCAAAAGGAACAGGATAGCCTGAGGTACAATTATAGATCACCAGGTCTTTATTGCGACTTTTTTCAACAAAGAATTCAACCAAACCTGAAATTTCATCTTTGGTGGTCATTCCTGTTGAAATATGAATTTCTCCGGAAAAATTCTCACAAAGCCAGCCTAACATCTCAAAATTATTATTGCAGGCCGAAGGAATTTTAATAAAGTCCGGGTTTAGAGAAGCAATCTCCCTGGCTGAAGTAAGATCCCAAACTGAAGTAGCATAGGTG
>JBAVQO010000046.1:0-3487 GCA_049694135.1 Gillisia sp.
GATTAAATTTACTGGAAGAAACCCGCTTTGAAAAACTGCCGGTTACCGTTTATCCCCAAGAAGGAATTGCGGCCGAAAAAGTAGCCCGGCATATCGCCGAGATCATTAAAAAAAAGCAGGAGGCGAATGAAATGGCCGTCTTGGGTCTGGCTACAGGAGCTACACCTGTACAAGTTTACGCGAATCTTGTAAAAATGCACCAGGAAGAAGGGCTGAGTTTCTCTAATGTAATCACTTTTAATCTCGACGAATACTATCCTATGCATCCGGATGCGAAACAGAGTTATGTTTCCTTTATGGATGAACACCTTTTTGCTCATATAGATATAAAAAAAGAGAATATTCACATTCCCGATGGAACCTTACCTAAAGAAGAAATCGCAGAATATTGCCTTAGATATGAGAATGCGATTGGCGACGTTGGAGGGTTGGATCTACAAATCCTGGGGATTGGTAGAACAGGTCACATAGGTTTTAACGAACCGGGATCGGCCCCTAATTCGGGCACCCGTCTCGTCACATTAGACGATCTTACCCGGCGTGATGCAGCGAGAGATTTTGGGGGTAAAGAAAACGTTCCCACCAAAGCCATAACTATGGGCGTGGGAACTATTTTTAAAGCCAGAGAAATAATCCTTTTGGCGTGGAGCAAGAAGAAAGCTTCCATCATAAAAAAGGCTGTAGAAGGAGAGATTACGGGGAGTGTTCCCGCAACCTATCTTCAACTGTCCGATAATGTTCGGTTCATTCTGGATGAAGATGCGGCTTCAGAACTCACACGATTTAACACTCCCTGGCTCGTAAAGGATTGTGTCTGGGATAAAGACCTCATCAAAAAGGCTGTAATCTGGTTGTCTTCTGAAGTTAAAAAACCTATTCTGAAGCTTACCGATGAAGATTACAACAATCATGGAATGGCGCAACTAATTACCGAGAAAGGATCTGCCTACGATATTAATATAGACGTCTTCAACCAATTACAGCACAGTATTACAGGCTGGCCGGGAGGTAAACCCAATGCCGATGATTCCCAAAGACCCGAAAGAGCCCTTCCTTCTCATAAACGTTCGGTTATTTTTTCTCCTCATCCCGATGATGATGTTATTTCTATGGGAGGAACTTTTATAAGACTGGTAGATCAGGGACACGACGTTCATGTAGCCTATCAAACTTCCGGGAATACCGCGGTTTGGGACACCGATGTTCTTCGATATCTTGAATTCGCCATAGATTTTGATAAGAGCATTAACAAGGATACTTCAGAATTGCAGAAGTTATATAATAAAATGAGGGACTTCTTCAAAATAAAACAACCTAATGATGTTGATCTTGAAGAGATAAGAAATGTCAAAGCCTTTATTCGGAAATCTGAAGCTTATGCAGGAGCGCGTTACGCGGGGCTCAAGGACAGCAATATTCACTTTATGTCTCTGCCCTTCTACGAAACCGGGAAAACAGTAAAAAATCCGGTAACCGATATTGATGTGGAACAAACAAAAGAACTTCTTCAAAAGATCAAACCTCATCAGGTTTTTGCTGCTGGCGATTTTGACGATCCGCATGGAACTCACATCGTATGCTTCAGGATTGTTCTTGAAGCTCTTATTCAACTGAAAGAAACTGAAGACTGGGCCAAAAATTGCTGGCTCTGGATGTATAGAGGAGCATGGAACGAATTTGAAACTCACGAGATCGAAATGGCCGTACCTCTTTCTCCCTATGAAGTCCACAGGAAAAGAAATGCCATCTTTCAACACCAATCTCAGAAAGACCGACCCGTATTTCCCGGTGATGATGAAAGGGAATTTTGGGTGAGGGCCGAACAGAGGAACCGTGAAACCGCGGAAAATTATCACAGGCTGGGACTCGCAAATTACGAAGCTATGGAAGCCTTTGTACGCTGGAAATTCTGATAGATCCTACTGGTTTAGAAATTTTTAGGAAGTAGTCTCCACTTTGAAGCGGGAAATTTGCTTTTGTGGGAGATCATTTCAGATGTATGACTATCGTATCCTGGCCCTGCATTCGATTCTCGTTGTCAATACCATTATCGGTATAGCTGGCAATTATTCGTACCGAAGTAAAATCTCCTTTCTCTAAAGGCGAGAGTAAAACAGAGCCCTCTATACCCGTGAAGTAATAGGTATTTTGAAACGTGTTCGGGTTGTTGATCCAGGAAATCATTCTTTGAATTTCTTCTGTTGAAAGTTCCGGGTGAGCGGGCATCATCGCTTTTCCCCATATTCCTGATGATCCATTTTTAACTCGTTTTACCATTTCCTGTACATTCACACCTTCTTTTTGGGAATGCTGATTTATTTCATAAAAAGAAGGTCCTATGCGTTTTCCTTCGAAGGAATGACAGTTTATACAATTGGAATTTAAAATGTCCACCAATCCGGAAGTCCGGGACAGTGTTTTCTTTTTTTCCGAAGGCAGATATTCAAGTTTTAGAAGAACTCTATTGGGCGATATTTCATCGTATTTAGACTCCCCGTCTTCTTTATCTGAAACCTGTACTTTGAATACAACTCTGCTCTCTTTTTCGTAGGTCTTACCTTCTGTGGATTCAAGTATTTTGACCGTGGGTCTTGTATTTTGTTTCTGAAAGAAGCTGTGCGCATTGACTGCGGAGAGAAACATGGGCGGCAATAAAAAACTACCCAGCAGAAAAATCCAAAACATTTTTTTCCTGGAATTCATTTTTTTTAGAGATTGTTGATTTCCTGCGAAACTCGTTGCGCGGAGCGTATACAGGATTCCATACCCCGGCTTAGGGAATCTGCATAAGTGCCAACAAAAAACAGACGGTTTTCTGGAAGCAGAATTTGGGGCCAAAATTTGTGAAATTCCCCGATAGGAAATGACTCCATTTCACAGGAAGGAGCAAATTTGTCTCGGGTCCAATCATAGGTTAAAGCCTGGTAAATAGTATCTTTTTTTCCGGGATACAATTCCCTGAATGCCGCGAGGACTCGCTGCGGACTCAATCCTCCGGGTCCATAAGCCTTTAAGATTACTTTTTCGGTTGAAATATGTGTCGGCTCTTCCCAAATCAGGGAAATATCAGGACTTTCAAATTCCATGTTTATACTGGAAATTCCATCTTCTAACCAAAATCTGGAACTCGCTTCAAAGACATAAAAGGGATGTGAACTGAATTTCAAATTATCTACCACGTATTGTTTCTCGGGTGACAAGGGTGGGATTACGGGAATATTTCGGAAAACAGGAAGGCTAATCGCATTTACAAAATAATCAGCCTCCATTATTTTTTCCTCTTCGAAACCGTAAGCTGTGTACGCCACGGAAATTCCCTTTTCGTTCTGACGAATGGATTTTATACGATGACTGAACTTTATGCGGTCTCCCAGTTGTTTCGCAAAAGCTTTAGGAAGTTCTTCATTTCCTCCTTCTACTTTAAACGTATCACCCTGTGATAAAGGAATTCCCCTGTACTTCTGGACATAGGACTGCCACAACCCAA
>JBAVQO010000047.1:0-4059 GCA_049694135.1 Gillisia sp.
ATTCCCCGTAACGGGATAATAGCCCAACGTGGTCGTGAATTCATTTCATACCCAAGTTCGTAAACCGCCTTTTCCAGGAGGCAATAATCCAACAAGAATTCTATTTCCTGTCGGTAGCCGATATTAAGATTTTCACTTTGTACTTTTTCAATATAAGCGTCCAGGAAGACGCCAATCATATACTTATACAGAATTTCGCCTGCTTTGAACAAATCTTCCTGGGGGCAGGCATAATCCTTGTCATGGTTAAAGATGGTCGAATAAATGGCGTAATGAAAAGAGCGGAACATGCCGGCAACATCTTTCATAGGGGGCTGCTTCACTTTTCTGTCCTGAATAGTGCTCTCGGGTTCGCCTTCAAAATCCAGTAAGTAAAAGTCATCTCCGTTTACCAGTACCTGGCCTAAATGGTAATCGCCATGAATGCGGATTCTTTCGCTTTTCATTCGTGTCCAGTCAAAATCAAGGAAATGATTTCGTATTTCTTTTTTTCGGTCTAAAAATTCCTTCGCCAGCTGTAACGCCTGCCCGTCCAGTTTGTGCAGGTTGTTTTCGATGGTGTTCAAGCGGTTCTGAAACTGATAAATGAGTCGATTTTTAAGCCATACCGCGTAATCGCCATTATATTTGGTGGGAGTAAAGGCGGTATTATGATTATCGCTTCCCAGTGCTACGTGCATTTCTGCTGTTCTAAGCCCGAGGGTAGAAATCTTCAGAAAAAGATTAAGCCCTGCGAAATCTATGATCTCTGGTGGCAGGGAGCGAATGTTATGTCTATTATAAAGTGGGGTATCCGGCAGTTTTTTTATTTTAATTTTCTTTTTTTCAACATTTATAAATACGTTTTGTAACTCTTCCAGCATATACTTCCAGGCATCCCCCTGATTTTCTACCAGCTCCTGCATAAGTCCGAGCGTGATGGTATCGCCTTTTGCAATGTCGAGGTTCATACTGCCAATATATTTTGGAGAATGATCAAAAAGGCCGCTTTCGCTTAAAAATCTGTTGATCTCGTAATCCGGATTCTTGCTGTTGTAAATTCTTCGGAAGAATTTCAGTACGTACTTATCGTTATAAATAATGGAGGTATTACTTTGTTCTCCACCCATAAATTTCGAAGAAGTATAAGGTTCAGATTCAATGTTTTCAGACTTGTGAAACATGGACTTTTTAACGGTGGGCGAAGCGTTCATGATGCTTTCGAATATCAGTTTCCTGAAATCTTCAATATGCACGGCATCTATTAAATGCCCTGATGTTTTTTTAAAACTTACCGGAGCTATGAGCGTATTCGTTCCCAGCTCTTCATCATCTGCCATAAAAGCCAGTGGAATAAAATAATTCTGAAAAAATGCTTCATTAAAATTCACCTCGATAAGAACCCCATGAAAACTGTTACTTTTGGAATTCAACGGAAAGTGATCTATAATTTCGATGTATTTTAAATGACTCGATTTTCCTGCATACCATCTTTTTTTCAGAATATAATCCTCCAGGATTTCCGTGCTAAAAATTTTGACGAATTCCGGGTCATTAAAAGCATCTTTCCATTCCGTTTTAAACTGGAATTGGGTATGCTGCTCGTTCTTAACTGCTTTATCTGACATGGTTTTCTCTATTTTTTGATTTTAAATAAATGAAATGGCAATGCCGGATGCAACTCCACGAAATTCCATTCCTGATTCCAGTTATAACTGTTTCCGGTAATTAGATCTTCTACAACAAACTGCTGCCCCGGGTGTAAATTCAGTTCATAAAGAGGCACTTTTAAAGTGCCCTGTTTCATGTAATAGGGGTCAAGGTTAACGATCATGAGGGTTTCATTTTCGCGGGCATCATCAAATTTGTAATAAGCCAGCAACTGGTCGTTATCTACATCGCAAAACCGGATGTTATTGGTCTGCTGAAGCGAAGCGTTTTCTTTTCGTGCTTCATTTATTTTTCCGATCAGGCGCATCAGTTTATTTTCTTTCTGCCAGTCCCAATGGCGAATCTGATATTTTTCAGAATCGTAATACTCTTCCTTTCCGGGCATGGCATCAGAAATCATAAATTCGAAGACCGGCCCGTATATCCCGGTATTAGAACTCAAAGTGGCCGCAAGAAAATAGCGTTGTAAATAGGTAGATTCGTTGGCGCCCTGCAGAAGGTACGGATTTATATCGGGAGTATTAGGCCAAAAATTCGGTCGGAAAAAATTCTTCAGATTCGTTTTTGTGAGCTCGTTCATATATTCCACAAGTTCATAACGGGAGTTTCTCCAGGTAAAATAGGTGTAAGATTGTGTAAAACCCTGTTTGGCGAGTTGTTCCATGATCTTAGGCCTTGTAAAAGCTTCGGCTAAGAATAAAACGTCCGGGTGCTCTTTTTTGACCTCCGCAATTAACCAGCCCCAAAAGTGAAAGGGTTTTGTATGCGGATTATCCACCCGAAAAATACGAATTCCGACCTCTTCTATCCAGTATAAAGCGATATCCAGAAGTTCCTTCCATAAGTTCTTCCAGTCCCCGCTTTCAAAATAGATAGGAAGAATATCCTGATATTTTTTTGGCGGATTTTCGGCATACTGAATACTGCCATCGGGTCGCCACTTAAACCATTGCGGAAATTCTTTTACATAAGGATGATCTGGCGCTGCCTGCAGAGCAAAATCCAACGCGATCTCGATGTCGTATTCTTTAGCCTTTTTTACCAGCGAAAGAAGATCTTTGAGAGTTCCCAGTTGTGGATGTATGGCTTTGTGACCTCCTTCTTTAGACCCAATCCCCCACGGCGAACCCACATCATCCTTTTTGGCGTCGGTGGCGTTATTTTTCCCTTTGCGGTTTACCTCTCCAATGGGATGAATGGGCGGAAAATACAAGGTGTCGAAACCCATATTGGCTATCCGGGGCAGAATTTTTTCGCAATCTTTAAAAGTTCCGTGCTGTCCTTCCTTTTCTGAAGCCGATCTGGGGAAAAATTCATACCAGGTGCTGAACAACGCCTTTTTTCGATCTACATATATCGGATATTTTTCGCTGGTCCCGGCGATGAATTTAGAGGGATATTTTTTTAAGAGTTCTTTTAACTCTTCCTCGTTACATGTGTTTATTGCTTCTTCATAGCGCAATTTATCACTAAACACATCAATCTTGTTTTGTATATATTTTTTTTCTGAAGCATTTCCTTTTTTCTGAATTTCTTTTAAATATTCGGCACCTTCCAGGAGTTCGGAGGTCACTTTCTGACCGGCTTCTATTTTTTTGGAAATTCCATGGAGCCAATTTAGCGCATGATCTACCCAACCTTCGATATAAAATTCTGTGGGTCCCTGTTTTTCAAGCTGAAAAAATCCTTCCCATTCATCATTTAAAACCGGCGTCATTCTTTTTTCCTGCCATTTTTGTTGCTTTTTATGCTTGTATCTCACGCTGGCCTGAATTATATCGTGACCATCACACAGGATATCTGCTTTAACATGAACAGTTTCTCCGGTTACTTTTTTAACCTCAAATGCTCCATTGTTTACCTGAGGGCGTACGTTTTCAATTACAACTCTGCTTTGGTCTATCATATAATGCAACTTCTCTTTTGGAATAATTTATTTTGAATCCTGTCGTTAGACTTTAAAGCCTGGGTAAAGCTTTCCTGGATGCTCCATAAGTTCAGGAATTATTAATATACTATTTTTCACCTTCTTAGCTTTTGTTATTATGGATTTTTAAATAAATTTAACTCTCGTCTGGAAGAGCAGCGAGCCGCAGGCTTTTTTACGCAGTCGCTTCCTGTATAATTTTAGGATTTTATTAATCTTAATAAATATTAAAAGCAGCACTTCAGCTTTTTCTGCAGAATTAAATTCTTTTGCCGGTACAATAAAGCATACTTCTAACGGGAATAATTCTAAGGAGATTCAAAAGAATTTCCGGGATGAAGGTTTCATGTTTGAAAACAGGAAGAGTTAATTAAAAAACAGATGAAGGAGAATTCCTGCATGAAGTTCTCTGGTGATTTTATTCCGTCTTCAGGAAGATTAAAAAGCCCTTTATTGCAGATTAACTTTTCTCTGTTTTAGGT
>JBAVQO010000048.1:0-5892 GCA_049694135.1 Gillisia sp.
CTGGTAAGAGTAGGTGGATGGGCCGCTTATGCCGCACGTTTGGATTGGGATAGCGAATTGAATGGCGGAAAAGATGGGCAGTTGATAGAATTTTTAAGTGTATTAGTTTGCTGTGAAGGGTGTCTTCTTCAAAGTCTAAAAAATCCAGAATTAAAAAACCACTGGAAAAGTGCCAAAAAAGTACTTGTAACTCCTGAATTAAATGCTGAAGAAACAAAAGAGCTTACCAAAAAACTGATTTTACAACAAGCCTTTGACCGCGCTTCACAACGTAAATTTATTGCGAAATTTGACGCCACAGGGAATAAAATACATCAGAAAACGCAGCAAACGAAAGCACAGGCGATATTTTGTATCGATGTACGCTCTGAAGTTTTTCGCCGAAATGTTGAAATGATAGATCAGGAGATTGAAACCCTGGGTTTTGCTGGTTTCTTTGGTTTTCCCATCAATTATGTACCTCTTGCCCACAACAAAGGAGAAGCCCAGTGCCCGGTGTTGATCAACCCGGGACCCACGGTGCTGGAAACAATGTCCGAAGAAGGGAAAACAAAAAGAGCAGTCAAAAGCAGGATCTTTAAAGATCAGGTAAGTAGGGTATGGAAATCTTTTCAGAAAGGGGCGATTACCTGTTTCAGTTTCGTAAGTCCGCTGGGACTATCGTATATGCCCAAATTATTCACCGATTCCTTTGGAATAAGCCGACCGGTGCCTGCACCCTACAATAAAGGCTTAAAAAGGGAAGACTCTAAAAACCGAAAAATAAGTTTAGATGTGGCCCAAAATGACTCAGTAAAAGTGGGAATTCCTATGGGGCAGCGAATTGAAATGGCTAAAAATGCGCTCACTACGATGTCACTAACCAAAGATTTTGCAGATTTTGTGCTCATTGTGGGCCACGCTTCCACTTCAGTAAATAATCCACACGCGTCCGGCCTGGATTGTGGAGCTTGCGGTGGCCGCTCGGGAGAATCGAATGCCAAAGTTGCCGCCATGGTATTAAATGATCCAGAAGTTCGAAAGGCCTTAAAAGCTGAAAATATAGATATTCCTAACACCGCGGTTTTCCTGGCCTGTTTGCACGACACCACGACCGATGAGATTACGATCTTTAATGAAGAAGAGGTTTCCGAAGGAAAAAAAGAGAAGCTGGAAGAGGTTAAAAATGCTCTTAAAAAAGCCGGAAAAGCATCCCGAACCGAGAGAGCAGTACGATTTTCGCTTGATGAAAACGGAGAAAAAGAGGTGATGAATCGAAGCAAAGACTGGTCCCAGATCCGTCCCGAATGGGGTCTGGCAGGTTGTAATGCCTTTGTGGTAGCATCCCGCGAAAGAACGAAAAATGTAGATATGGAAGGACAGTCATTCCTGCATTCCTATGACTGGAAAGCTGATAAAACTTTCGCTGTTCTGGAAAGTATAATGACGGCACCTATGATTGTTTGCAACTGGATAAATCTGCAATATTATGCTTCTACGGTCGATAATGTACATTTTGGCGCCGGGAATAAGACGCTACACAATCTTACGGCAGGACTGGGCGTACTGGAAGGATATTCTGGAGATTTACGGGTGGGATTACCGCTGCAGTCTGTTCACGATGGAGAGAATTATCAGCACGAACCTATACGGCTGAATGTGGTTATTGAAGCACCAATAGAAGCTATGAACAGCATCTTGGAAAAGAATTCTTCGGTTAAAGATTTGTGCGATAATGAGTGGCTTTACTTGATGGCTATGGACGAGCAGGGAAAAATTTCACACCGCTATACCGGAAATCTTCGCTGGGAACAACTTTAAAAATTACTCGAATGGAGTTTTTTAAAGGAAGAACGCTGGTGATTGCTACAAAGCACCGGAAAGAATCGGTAATAGCTCCAAAAGCACGGGAAAAACTCGGGGTGAAAATTCAGATACCTGCCGGATTCGATACTGATGTTTTAGGAACTTTTTCAGGTGAAATTGAGCGAAAACAGGATCCGCTTTCCACGCTGCGGAAAAAATGTACAATGGCTTTGGAATTTACCGGAGCAGATCTTTGTATTGGCAGTGAAGGCTCTTTTGGGCCGCATCCTTCCATTCCTTTTATTGCGGCCAACGAAGAATTCGTGATGCTGATCGATAAAAAGAATGGACTTGAGATCCTGGGAAAAAAGCTGAGTCCCGATACAAATTTTGATGGCGAATTATGCCCTACGAAAGAGCTATTGCTCGAATTTGCAGAAAAAGTCCATTTCCCGTCTCACGCGTTAATTCTTCGGAATAAAAAAGGATCGAACAAAAAGATCTTTAAAGGAATTACTGAAAAGAAAGAACTGCTTGAAAAATTTCAACTTCTGAAAAAGCAATACGGCCAAGCCTTTGCAGAAACCGATATGAGAGCGATGGTAAATCCCACAAGGATGAAGGTAATTGCTGTGGCTGCCGATGCGATGCTGGAAAAAGCCACAACTACCTGTGAAAATTGCAAAATGCCAGGCTTCGGAATCACAGACGCTCTGCCGGGGCTGAAATGTTCCAACTGTGGCCTTCGCACTAAATCCGTTTCGGCATATATTCACTCCTGTGCCAAATGCGGCTTTAGAAAAGAAGTTCCCCGAACAGAAAAACTGTTAGAAGATCCGACCTATTGCGATTTTTGTAATCCGTAGTCTTCAAAAATTCAATAGCAGCAGGATTTTTTCGAAAAAATTATTCTTTTACCGGAATCACTTCCATATAATCCAGCATGGCTTTGTTAACCTCTACATTCATATTGTTGTTCCAGTCTTCAAACTTGAGCCGAATCGTGTTTTTTCCTTTTTCCAAAGGAACGGTATAGGAATTAGAAAATCCCCAGTCACTCCATTCATCTTTTCCGCGTTGTGGAAAAACCATCACTCCGGTATAATCATTATTCACATATAAACTGCGAATCGCACATTTATTGTCGGTATTCCATGGGCCGCTGCCGTTTGAATATCTAAATTCAATGATATATTTTCCGGCCTTATCAACTTCTACGGGAATTTCGATATCCTTATTATCGTTGTTGGAGACCGCTACAAATCCTTTTCCGGAATAATTCACGTAGTTGTTATTCGATTTTGGCGCGAAATTTTCCATTTCCAGCTTTTCGGCTTCTTTGGGCTTATATACACAAATTGGTTCGCTGGTAAAACTCTCGAAAGTATTCGGGCCAATAGCGCTCACTTTATATTCAGCAAAACCTGAAGTGGAAATTTTATAGCTGTTTTCTGAAGTTTTAGTTATCACTTTTCCGTTTTTATATATCAGGTATTGTTTGGCACCCTCTATTTTCTCCCAACTTAGTGTGGAATCATTGAGTTTTGTTTGCGGATTGGTTAACGAAAACTTGTTTTCTATCATATTGATTTTATCCTCGCCAAAATCATTATTCGCCATCTCGATTTCAATTTTATGATCTCCGGAAATGGTATCAGGCAAAAAGCTATCTTTTAATTCCTTTCCATCCAGAAGTACTTGTTCGGTTTTGTTTCCGAAGCCTTTAACCGTAATGGTGAGATGCGCCTTTCTATAAGGAAAATTCGAAAGCGTTTTTGTACCTCCATAGTTTTGTGGAATTACAGGATGAAATGCAAGTCCGTTGGCTTTAAAATTCATTCCCATAAAAATCCGGTGCACCATCGCCATATTCCCGGCCATACTCCACAGCATACGATTAGAGTTGATCTCTGTTCCTTGAAAGTCTCCTGTTTGGGCCACAAAATTCTCGTAATTGCTTAAAAATAAAGCGGCAGGGCGATAAATGGCGGCCAGGCCGAAGTTTAGCATTTTTTCGTTGCCTGCTTTGGCGGCAGCAAGGTTCCAGTACGACTGCACAAAAGGCCATACCGAATTATTATGATAAGGAGGAATGCCGGGAATCTGCGGATAAATAGTGGTGGTTCCAAAAGGCGTAACCGGCGATTCTGAAATAATGCGTGCTGCTCGATCTTTATCGGCTACATCAAAAACTATCGACAAGGCTTCTCCCAAAGCTTCAAAACGAGGCGATAAATTCATGTATTTTCTTCCGTAGAGATATTGCCCGTAATAACCTTTTTCTTCCTGCCATAACTCCTTGTTTATGGCATTTTTAATGGTGTCGGCTTCATCAAAATATTCTTCCCCGGATTTTCCCAGGGCTTCTGCCATTTTCCCAAGCACAATATGCGCACGATAATGTACCACGTTTGTTCCCAGATTCATAGATTCGGCAATATCCATATTGTTCATCCATTTCGGATAGGTTTGCTCGCGCCAGTCTAGAAATGAGGATTCTCCTTTGTAAAGTCCGCGATCGGTTTTTAGCGTTTTGGCATCATCGGCCAGCGTGGTTTTAACAATTTCATATGCTTTTTGTAACCATTTTTTATCGCCCGTAACTTTGTACAATTCCCACGCGGCATTTGCCCAGATCGTTCTGTCTGATGACACCGGCCACGCACCGCCGGAACCTGTATCCTGAATAATTCGTCCTCTTTTCACCTTTTTCATCAGACTTATTTCGGCCACTTTGGGTTCATGGTAGGCAAAGGCCAGATAAATACTATAGCTGATATCACGGGTCCAAACACCGCCCCATTCGGCTCCTGTTCTAAAAGTACTGTCGGGTTCTATGTTTTTTATGCCTTCTTGGGTAGCCAGGTTGTAAAGAGCATCTACAATGGGCTGATCTGAAGTATACTTCGGCCTTTTTGAAATATCCTGGCTTAATGTCCAGCTTTTTTCTTTGGCAGAAGCAGGATCGTACGGATTCATTTTTAGAGTGATAGTATAAATTCCGTCTCCATCTTCATCGGTGAGCTTAAGATTCTTTTCATCCAGATTCACAAAATCCCAGGAAAGAGGTTCAGATCCTCCTGCAATGTAAAAACCTTTAAAGTCCTGTTTGGCTATTTTACTTCCATCAAAAGCGGTGTAATATCCTTTTTTTCTGAACTGTTCCAGCACGGGAGACATATCTACCCGAAAGGTATATTCGTGATTGGGAGCCAGTTTTTCGCCTTTGTCTTTCGGCGGGTTTGCATCTGCTTTTCCGAAGGTGAAAACAGGAGATACAGAATCCCCTTTTTCAATAATCACGTGGTGATTGGTGCCCGAAGGCATTTCGATATCTTTCTCGTTGATACTGAATTTGAAACTGATATAATTCGAATAATTCTGCGACGCCGGGCTCTGATAATTAGATACGATTTTTTCCGGGGAAACAATCGTTGCCTTATTATTTCCCTGAACCACACTGTCTTTGTAAACAGTGAATTGATCTGAATTATAGAGAACATTGTTGTTTTTTGTGGAATCTGATCCACAACTTATAGAAGCCATAGTGATTGCACTAAGAATTATTTTATTTCTGAATTTCATAGGAAAAAGAAACTGAATATCAGTTAAATTTTAAAATTTTGATGGTCATGAAGCTTTCTCAAAAGTAGAATTTCGTCAAGCTGAACTTGTTTCAGCTTCTAATATGACGCTAAAATATATTCAGGACGAGGTTTTTGCTTTTGAGACAGAATCATAAATGGTTATATTAATTATTAAGTCGCAACCTGTAAACATAGGGATAGTTCTCGACTCCGCTCGAACTGACCCAGACTACTTGTTGATTGTTAAAAATTGAACTTTATCTGAAGACCAGTCGGAATAGCTGATTTTACCGTCTTTTACTAATCCTATGCGATATTTCCTGTCTACTTTTCTATTGCCATCGGTGTGCGAAACCATCAATTTTAATTGTTTTCCTTCGGTGGTTATTGTAAAAGTTTCTACAGAGTAATCCCCGGATTTATAACCATAGCCATCACCATCATCATCGTACAAAATTCCGGTGGCTTTTCCATTTTTGTCGGGATTCACCAGTAGAGTGATTGCGTTTGTGGTATATTC
>JBAVQO010000049.1:0-3180 GCA_049694135.1 Gillisia sp.
GTGATGATACGTGTTCCACACGGTGTTGTATTTGTCCCGCGGAATAGGGCCGGCGGTTTTCCACCTGTCCTGCAAATCTTTAAAATGTTTGTAAGTGGTATTTATGTTTTCTTCAACATCTATAAGGCCTTTCAATTCCTCAATAATATCCAGCCTATTTTGTAGATTTTTGTTTAGATCCTGCTTAAGTTGTTTGTAGTAATTATTTCGTTTCTCCTTATAATCAAAATAAAGCGAGTTGAAACGCTTTTTAAGCGGAGTAGAGTAGTGGAAGTCTATAATGTTTCCTCCATCTGCTAAAAATTCTTCCTTTTTTTCTTCAAGTTCTTCTTCAAACTTGGCATTAAATTCGGCTCTTATCTCCTCTACATGCTCTTTTATGGTCTGAATTTTTTCCTTTTTAACAAGGTTTTCAAGCTCATCCGCCAGCTGTTCCTTGCTCATGGCATGATAATCTTTTTTCTCGATTCCATGGCGCTCATGAGAAGTTTCGTCTTCACTGTCTTCTGCTACGCTTTCTTCAAATTCAGCCTGGGCACTTTTCTTTTCGGCGTATTTAGAGACCTTGTGTTCGTCCTCATCCTCTTTCTCTTCAGAAGTTTCCGAAGAATTTTCAGACTCGGTAACATCCTCTTTTCCTTCATCAGAGGTGTTTTCTGAAGTTCCCTCATTTTCTGAAGAAGCTGTTTCTACCGCTGGATCTTCTGCTGAAGTGGATGTTTCCGAAGTTTTTTCTTCGGGAGAGTCTGCGACTTTTTCTGAAGTTTCCGTTTTGCCCGCACCGGGTTCCTCTTCTTTATTAGCGTTATGATATTCCTGTTCCCTGTCTTCGGTTTCCTGACTTTTACTTCCGGAAGCGCTTTCACTTACCATCGCATTTTCCAGACTGTCTTTCTCCTCTTCAGAAGAAGATTTTTCAGCAGATTTCGAAACAGATGGCGAGGTTGGATTTTCGTCAGTTTTCTCCTGAGATTCATCTGATGCTTTTGCAGTTTCCGGGCTGACAGATGTGGTATTTTTTAACTCTTCTTCGGGGAGATTCTTCTTGTTTTTTTCGTTTTCTGGCTGAGACATGTCTTTCAATGTTAAGGTTCCTTAATAAATCAATGCTGAAAGATAACAACTCCCCTAAAATCTGCCAAGTTTTAGCCGAATTTAAAGTGAAGGAAGAAAAACAAAGCGAGGGTCAAAAATCAATCGTTCCAGATCTGCCATGCTTTTTCTGCCTGTAGTTCTAGCATTTTTTGGCCATTGATAACGGTAGCGCCATTTTTGGCGGCGAGCTCCATTAATTTGGTAGTTGGCGGATTGTAAATAAGATCAAACACCAGGTGCTTTGCTCCTATAAAATTCACAGGAACTTGAGGGTAATTTTGTGTGTTGGGAGCTGTTCCCAGGGGGGTGCAGTTAATAATTAGGCGATGGTTTTTTATAATTTCTTCATTTAAATCTGTATAAATAAATTTAGCTTTTTCGCCAGTTCGGGAAACAAAATGAAATGGAATTTCCAGCTTTTTTAATGCATAAGCTATTGCGAGGGAAGCGCCGCCCGTGCCCAGGATTAATGCAGAAATTTTTTCTGAAGGCAAAAAAGGCTTCAACGATTCCAGAAATCCATAATAATCTGTGTTGTACCCCGTTTTTTTTCCGTGGGAAAACTTGATGGTATTTACAGCTCCAATCTCTTTAGCGACCGGATCTAATTCATCTAAAAAAGCCATAATTTCCTGTTTGTACGGAATGGTAACATTTAGGCCAGCGATAGAATTTTCCTGAATCAGGATTTCTGGAAACTCCTGAATAGAAGCAATATCAAAATTTACATATTTTCCCTGTAAATTTTCTTTTTTGAATTTTTCAGAAAAGTAAGCTTTTGAAAAGGAATAGCTGATATTTTTTCCAATGAGTCCGTAGGTCTTCATGTTCTGCGGTTTCTGTTTTCATACCAGGCAAGGCCCAACACCAGGAATATACCAAAAGCTATAAAAATAATGGCTATCCAGGTATGGAGGATGGAAAAATCGGGAAAATAGCGATCATAGTTGTCGAGTATTTTATTCCCATGGCTATCCAGTAAGAATCCTCCCTCATTATTTATTTTGAATATTTTTTCTTTCCACGGCCACACGGTTCCCAAAGACCCGGTTATAAAACCTATGATAGTGGCATACGCCTCTTTTTTGTAATGTTTTAAAATGTACCCGAGCAAATGGGAGAGGATTACCATTCCGGCGAGGGAACCCAGGGTAAAAACCGCCAGAACACGTATCAACCGCATTCTTTCCGGATCGTAAACAAACGAGAAATCCAGAGTGAATAAATCACCGATCGTGTTATAAAGTGCATTTACAGAATCTACCATCAGCAACACGTAATTTCCCAAAAGTATAAGGATAAAAGAGCCTGAAAATCCCGGCAAAGTCATTCCGGAAACTCCTATCATTCCGCAAAAGAACACGAACCAAAGGTTGTCGTTTTCTTTGGCAGGAGGAAGAAAACTTATGGCTGCCCCGGCAATGACACCGAATACCATGTACATTAAACTTCGCCGGGTCCAGTTATCGAAATCCTTGCTTATGTAATATATGGAGCCAATGATCATTCCGAAGAAAGTGGCCCAAACAAAAAGTTCGAAATGATCCAGCAAAAAATCCAGTAATTTAGAAATACTGAAATAACTGGTAACCATCCCCAGAATCAGCAGCCCCAGGAATTTGCCATTTACGTAGGTGTAAAGGCTTTTAAATCTGCCATTTATAAGAAGCAAAAAAGCTTTTCCATTTATTTTTTGAAGAGAGTAAATAAATTCTTCGTAAAAATCGGCCACAAACGCCACAACACCTCCCGATACCCCGGGCACCTTGTTGGCCGCACCCATGGCTAAACCTTTTAGGACTAAAAGAAATTTGTCACTAAAGGTTCGGGTTTTTTGCATTTTCGGTGATGGGTTTTTGGGTTGCAAAATATTCTAAGGTAAGAATTAAAAGAAATCCCGCCAGCATTAACAAAATGGAAAAAACCACATGCGGATCGCCTTCATAATTTCCCGGTAAAACGGTCGCTTCTTTGGTTACAATAACTTTTTCCTGAAAGCGTACACTTTCTAATACCTCTTTCCAGGGCCAGATCTTTTTTAAAGAACCCGCTATAAAACCGGTTAGGAGTGCTAAAGTTATATTG
>JBAVQO010000050.1:0-9225 GCA_049694135.1 Gillisia sp.
CACCTGCTCCGTGAAGAAAAAGCACCAGAGGATACTGTTCTTCTGAAGAAAAATTCTTCGGAAAAAGAATTCTATAGTTAAGAGTGTCTTTGTTAACCACATACTTTTCTGCCTGGAATCCATTTTCTTCCTGAGCCGCAAGGGATATCGGCACAATACAGCCAATAATAGTAAGAGTAATAAAAAGTATTTGTAATCTATTTTTCATAAGTAAACCCTAATTTTTTCAGTCCTTTTTGAATTTCGGGGGCTCCCATGAACAAATTCCAGATGAGGCCGGATCTGTAGTTTTCTATCATGACTATTTGGGGTCCCTGATCTATTGCCAGATACCAGGGTGCTACCCATTTTTTGCCATTTTCGAGGCTGTAGGCATCATAAAATCCTGCCGGTCCCCAAAGGAGTTTATGCAAGTCGGTATAAAAATAGCGCATAGCTCGCATGGATTTTTCGGGAGTGTATGGAATGGAACTCACGGCAGCTGTTGGTGAAACCACTCCACGATCGTCATCTGGGGAATGGGCAGCATAGCCAATACTTCCATCAGGATTCCGGGTGTAACTTGCAGTTAATCCCCAGGAGCTGTCGGAATAGGTGTCGAAATGTTTTGGATTTTCCTGTGTGTATTTATAATTAATGGTGGCGTGATTTACGTTAAGGTCCCAGTAATTTGCATATTTATCTGATAATCCCCTGGGATCGAGTCCTAAATAGGAATAATGCGCCCAGAAAAGAGGTCCGCCTTTATCTCCGCCGGTGTTGTGTTTCAAAATAAGCGGAAGTCCGTAAGCCGTCACGTCAGTGGTTATATCACCGCCACGCGCCCAGCCTTTGTCGTACACCTCCGGTTTAATGGAATAATCTGGCGATGAAGCTGCCATGACATAGGTAATCAGGCACTCATTATAACCCTGGATCTTGAAATTCTTTTCGAATTTATATTCCGGTGACCAATGCCAGATAAGGGCGTTCCCATTATTGGTATACCAGTTCCACTCGATTCCTTTCCAAAGCTTATCGTATTTATCGGCGAGTTGTTTTTCTTTTTCATTTCCATTTTTGAAATATTCACGAACCACAATAAGTCCTTCCGATAAAAATGAAGTCTCCACAACATCTCCTCCATCATCTTTTTTGCTGAAAGCCTTGGTTTTAGAACTTTTTCCATTCATCCAATGCGGCCAGGCTCCGTGATATCTCGGAGTCTTCTGAAGAAAATCGGCTATTTTATTAAACCTTGCAACGGCCGAATCACGATTGATGAATCCGCGATCTACTCCGGCAATAATTCCCATTAATCCGAAACCCGTGCCTCCGGTGGTTACGATATCTGCATCGTTGTTCGGGTAATTCCCATCGGGGTGAAAACGTTCCCGGGCCATCCCGCTGTTGGGTTCGGCATATTCCCAAAAATATTTCAACGTCTGCCGTTCAACTGTGTCCAACAAGGCATTGTTAGAAATTACAAGGGAATCTTGCGTAGGTTCATTCCTGGTATCATTGTTAAAACCTTCTTCTTTTTTGTCTTTACATGAAGCGATCAATAAAAGCAGAAAAGCCAATAGAAAGATATTCTTTTTAAGCATGTTTTAATTTTTTAATAAGTAAAGTTCAATTTATCAAGACCCGACTGGACATCTTTATCTGCCATGAACAAATTCCATAATAACTGAGTTCGGTAATTCTCGATCATGTCGACTATGGGGCCTTCATCTATGGCTAGATAACCGTCATCGACCCAGTTATGCTCTTCAGAAAAGGCATCGTAAAAACCATATTTACCCCACAGAGTGTCTCCTAAATCTTCGTAAAAATGCCGTAAGGCAGCCATAGATTTTTCGGGAGTGTAGGGAAAGGAAGATAAGGCAGCAGTTGGAGTAATTACTCCCAGATCGTTAGTAGGACTGTGGGCGGCATAGCCGTCGTAGCTGTCTGAAGCTGTTAATCCCCAGGAATCTTCAGCATATCCTTCATAATTCTTTGGATTTTCGACGCAATAATTATAATTGATAAGGGTATGCGATTTATTCTGATTCCAGTAATCAGCATACTGATCTTGAAGATTACGGGGATCAAGACCAATAAAAGAATAGTGGCTAAAAAACAATGGGCCGCCATATGGAGGGCCAAGAGGTAAATTTATATTGTAATAGGTCCTGTGGGTCACAATTCCTCCATTAGAGGCCCAACCTTCTGTATAAACTTCCTTGCTTATAGAATGAGTAGGAGAGGAAGCCGCCAGCACATATACTATAAGCGCCTCATCCCAGCCTTTTATTTTTAATCCTATCTGAAAATTATAGGTGGGGGACCAGTGCCAATAAAGTACATTCTGCCCCTGAGTATACCAATCCCACTCCACATTTTCCCAGAGGGAGGTAATTCGATTTCTAATGCCAGTCTCAGCATCATTCGAACTATTGAAAAACTGACGATTGATTAAGAGACCTTCCATCAAAAAAGCTGTTTCTACCAGATCACCTCCATTATCGTTCTGGCTAAACGGACGGGTTTGAGCCGAACTCCCGAGGTACCAGTGTGAAAAAGCTCCGTGATACGTAGGAACTTTTTCAAGAAAATCAAGAATTTTTTGTAATCGGCCTATGACTTCTTCTCTGGAAATCCAGCCTCTTTGTACAGCCGCAGGGAAAGAGGCAATTCCAAAACCGCTTCCTCCGGTAGTTACAATATTGGAGGCCTCGCCACCATAGGCATCTTGCTGAGATCTTTCTCTTGCCATTCCACTGGTAGGTTCGGCATAGCTCCAAAAGTAGTCGAAGGTTTTTTGTTGCACCAAATCCAGTAATTCCTCATCAGAAAGAGAAGGAGTTGGCTCTCCTCCAGATGAAGTTTCCGGCGGATTTGGATTATAGGGCTCCTGATAGCCGGGGCCGTTGTTTTTTGAACAGCCTGCGCTCATAAAAAAGAGAACTCCAATCGCCATTATCACCAACTTACTCTTTAGCATCTTAATTTTTATTAACGTGTTTAAGATCAGGAGAAAAAAATTCTCCTGAATTTAAAATGGAAGGTTTAACTATTAAGAAAGGCCCTTCAATAAAAAAGATACTCCGAAGGATTTTCGGAGTATCTTGAAATTGTCTTTACTGAGCCATGGCAGCCTGAACTTCTTCCTGAGAAAGAGTTTTGTTATAGAATTTCAGGTCATCCATATAACTGGTATCGGAAAGATGTCCCCAGCCGGTAAATCTTGGTGCTCCCGACATGATCGAAACCAAATCAGTCCCAGTCCAGTCAATAGGAGCGGATAAATCTGCCGTATTTACAGGTTCGCCGTTGAGGTAAATCACCGATTGAGTTTTGGAAATGGTAAAAGCAACAAACACCCACTCATCTGCAGAAGGATCTACAAGGCCACCATCGTTCCAGCTTTCTCCGGTACCTGTACCTACGTTCAACTTTATTTGCTGTTTATCGCCATTAGCTTCGCGAAAAAGTCTGAATCCGCTGGTGCGTTTGTTCTGGGCATCCGGGTTTTCGGAATCTTCAGGACCTATTACTACTATACCGGCTCTATCGGGATCAGAATTCACTTTATACCAGAAGGTTCCACTAAACTCCTGGGTTAAAAGACCTTCCGAAGGCATAGTAAGATAAGAATCGGCTGCGCCGGCATAGGCATCGCTTCCAACTTTTGCTTCTCCCGCAAATCCCGGATTTCCCACAACAGTTACGTCTCGGTTAGAAACTTGATCTTTGTAATCTCCATCAAAAGGCATATGCAGGGTTTCTGCTGAAGCGCTTATAAGTCCCTGAATTTCTTCCTGAGTAAGGGCTTTGTTGAAGAATCTTAATTCATCAATCGGGCTGCTATCGTATTTGTGTCCCCAGTAGCTGAAGGTATCTCCACCAGATCCTATGTCTAACGTGTTTACTCCTGTCCAGTCTATTGGAGCGGCCATGGCTGCTGTGTTTACCGGCACTCCATTGAAATAAATTGTAGTTTCTGTTGGAGTTACGGTAATGGTTATATACACCCAGTCTCCGGCAGTTACATCTAACTTGCCACCATCATTCCAGCTTTCTCCTGTACCTGTTCCCACATTTAGTTTAATCTGCTGAGAATCTGCAGTTCCTTCCCTAAAAAGACGGAATCCCTGGGTTCGGTTTTGATCGGCACCTGCAACCAGAATGCCGGCATGATCGGGGTCTCCATTTACTTTATACCAGAAAGCTGCTGTAAATTCCTGTCCCAGAAAATCTGGTGTCAGCGGATAAGTAATATAAGAATCAGGAGCTCCTTTGTATGCTGCTGTACCCAAGAAGGCGTCGCTGGTAAATCCTGGATCGCCTACTTGATCGGCTGTTTTCAGGGTCACCAGATCTGTATAATCTCCATCAAAAGGCATGTAGAAGATTTCTCCTGCAAATTTTGGAGTATAAGGAGGTTCTTTGCTGAAATTAACCGTTTTAGTAGTAACATTTCCGGCAGTATCGGTAGCTTTTATGGTCAGGGTATGGTCTCCATTGGTAAGATTATCATAAGTGACTTTTCCTTTTACAATACGATAATCGGTAAATTCATTCATGGTTTCTACCTGGGTTCCATCTACCAGTACTTCGATGTTATCCACTTCTATATCATCGGTTACTTCGAATTTTATATCTATAGAAGTGGTTTCGTCTATCACCTTTATAGTTGTTCCTTCGATGGGATAAGAAATGTTTATCTGCGGATTTCCGCTATCGGCTCCTGCATCTACTTTTGTAATGGGATCGATATTATCATAAGAGCATCCAGCCAGTATAAACAGACAGGAAAGCAATCCCACTATTTTAAATTTATAATTTCTCATTTTATATATTTTATAGTTCTTGCAATACGTTGTTCATAACGGTGTTTCTGTCTATAGCTGTTGCTTCCAAAGGCAGGGCATCTACCTGTGCCTGTGGATAAGGTAAATACTCGTCTGCTTCGGTAAAAGTTCTGCCTCCATAGCTCAATTCGTCATAATTGTTCAGGCGAATCATGTCGTAGTATCGTATTCCCCATTCCATTGCAAGTTCTGCAAATTTTTCGTCCATTACCTGTTGATGGGTGACACCTGTTAATGGCGATAATCCTGCCCTGGCGCGTACAATATTTACAGCCTGGTCTGCAGTCATGGCTCCGCCACTTGCTCCATTAGTGAGAGCCTCTGCATACATCAACAAAATTTCGCTATATCTTATAATGATATAATTTTTACCTGCAGAATAGTTATTCCTTCCTTCTGTAAGCTGTACAGAAGGAAGATATTGTTTACCACTTACATACATTTCACGTGAAAAATCGTTTATGACATCTCCGGATTTAGTCGTGTTGTTCACAAAAGAAGGTAAATTGGTGTAACCATCTGCTTTAAGGGAATCTATTCCACGGGGTGTAAACAGTACACTGGTTTCTAAACGCACGGTTTCGTTCCTATCCAGCATAAATTCGATATATTTTTTGCTAGGTTCAAAAAATCCCCATCCTCCTGCAGCATTTTCACGGGCCGGTGTCCAGTTGGAAGGGCCAAAAGGATCGTAAAGATGATAAAAAGCATCTCCTGTAGAATTTCCATAGTCGGAATATTGGAGTTCCAAAAGGCTTTCATTGCTCAGTTCGCCGGGTTTTTTGAATAACTGGTAAAAATCGGGATACAGCGAAAATAATCCTGAATCAATAATCGCTCCCGTAGCATCAGCAACCGCCTGGTAATTTTCTAATTCCTGATTCGCCAGCGCTTTTACTGCATAGGCGGTATATCTGGTAACTCCACCGGGAATATCTGTGCGTTGATTTGGACGCATATCAGGTAAATTGGGTATGGCCTCATCCATTTGGTCAGAAATCCATTGCATCACTTCTTGTTTAGATGCCGGGCCTCCCTCTATTTCAGTAAGAGGTTGGTTGGTTGTGATAATAAAAACATTCTTCCAGGTTCTGGCGAGGTTAAGGTGGAACCATGCGCGCACTACCTTGAGTTCTGCAATGTACTGTTCTGCGGTGTGCATTTGCTGATCATTAGCATATTCTTCAAATTTTTGGATCTGCTCTATAGCCGTATTCATATTTATGATGTCGCTATATTGCGCATTCCAGACAGAATTATACATCCAATAATCTTTGGAATAGTTGTATCTGTCAGTATCTGAAAAAGGTTGTTGGTCTCCCAGTCCTCCCGCATTTACGTCATCGCCCCGTACCGAAAGCAAAAGAGGTTCTTCCCAACCCATATCAGCCAAAGAATAATAGGCACCTATCAGGGGTTCAATCATGTTATCGGTATTGGTATAATCCAGATCGCCGGTGTTCAGCTGCCCTTCCTGGGAATTCAGTTTATCTGAACAGGAAATGGTGGTTGCAATACCAATGAATGCGATGACACCTAAAAATATATTGTGTTTAAATCTTTTCATATCGCGATTTTTAAATTTTTACGTTTAATCCTATAGTATAGGTGGCGGGAACAGGATAGGTCTGTCTGTCTACACCATCTGAAACTTCGGGAGTAAAGCCATTATAATTAAAGAAAGAAAATGGTTTTTCTGCGGTGGCATACAATCTTATTTGAGGTAGATTTTTAGATTTTACGGTGTATCCCACCTGAATATTTTGAATTCTGAAGAAGTCTCCTTTTTCGATCCAAAAGCTACTCAGTTTTTGGTTCCATGCTTTTCTTAACCCTGCCGAAGAAGGATAGGTATTACTGGTGCCTTCACCATGCCAGCGGTTAATTGCTAAATCGGCATCCATATTGGTGTCTTGTGTAAAAATAATTTCACCTCGTTTCCGGTTAAGGATTTTATTTCCTCCCTGTCCATAAAAATTCATAGAAAAATCGAATGCTTTGTAGTTCATGGAAATATTTCCTCCGTAAGTGTATTTTGGAAGAAAGGATCCTAAAATCACTCTGTCGGCATCGTCTATTACTCCATCTCCATTCTGATCTTTATAAATCAAATCTCCAGGTACCAGGCCGTTGTTTACAGCTACCGGGTCTCCATCTATCTGAGCTTGATTTTGGTAAACTCCTGTTCGTTCATAACCATAGAAGGCAAAAAGAGGATGTCCTTCAATGGTTCTTTGGCGGAATTCTGCTGAACCGGAATCTATATAACCACTTTCGTTCTGAATATTAGTGGCCTCGTTATGAAGCGTTGTGAAGTTAGCCCCTACACTGTAGCTAAAATCCTCAGAGACTTTTTTATTCCAGTTAAGACTTAATTCCAACCCCTTATTTCGAATCGTTCCTGAATTTTTACTAATACTTCTGTTAACGATAGGAATAAATACAGGCATAATGGCATCATGTGTATCTCTTATATAGTAGTTGGCATCCAGAGATAACCCGTGGTTAAACGTTTCAAGATTAAGACCGAAGTTCTTTTCTTCTATCACCTCCCAGGTATTATTCGAAAACACGGTAGATGAGATGGTACCGGTGCGCGGTGTATCTCCCAAATCGGCAGTAACTACAGAAATGGTATTAGAGCCCGCACTTGCAGCTACGTTATCATTTCCAAGTTTTCCCCAGCTGGCGCGTAATTTCAGAAAATCAATAAAATTTACATCTGTCATAAAATCTTCATCAGAAATCACCCAACCGATACCCACAGATGGAAAATAACCCCAGGGATTTTTGGTGAATTTCGAGGATCCGTCTGCTCTCATAGTTCCGTACAGCAGATACTTGTTTTTGTAGTTGTAAGATAACCTTCCGAAGTAAGAGAATCCGTAGTAACGTTTTCCTATTTCACTTACGTTGTTATTAAAGGATTCAGGATCTGCGAAATCTAAGAACCAACTGGATTGCAAGCCAATTCCTTTAATATCAGAACCAGTTGCAGAAAAATGGTTTTCGGCTTCGTCTCTAAAGGAAGTACCTGCCATTAAGGTTATTTCGTGATCTCCAAATTTATCGTTATAAGTCAGAATATTATCCCAATATTGTTTCGAATAAGTGTTGTTTGCCCGGGTTATGCTGGAAATCCTTTCTACATTGTTTCCCAGAGTAAAAGGAAGATGAACATATCGTTCTTCGAGAGCAGAGAGGTTATGACTGTAAGTGGTCTTAAATTGCAGTTTGTCCGGAACAAGGTCTATCTGCACATACATGCTGGTCAGGACCTTTCTTATTTTTAACCTGTTATTGTTGTATTGCATATCCGGGAAAGGATTTTGGGTACTTCTATAGCCTAAAATCTGGGCATTCGAATATCTTGTAGGAGAGGCTGCGGTATTCAAAGAATCGATAACCGGCATAATGGGAACTGCAAAATAGGCTTTAAACCAGGCTGAGTTTTCAGGATTGTATTTTGTTGCGTTGCTGAAAATGGTGTTTACGCCTGCCTTTACCCGATCGGAAATATCTACATCTACCTTTGAACGAATATTGAATCGTTCGTATTGATTCTTCATATCCAGAATTCCTTCCTGCTCAAAATAGCTTGTTCCCATAGAGTAGGATACGTGTTTACCACCTCCCGTTACTCCAAGGCTATGATTTTGAATAAGACCGTCTCTAAGAATTTCTTTGTACCAATCGGTATTAACATCCGGAATGTTTGGATTTACATGGCTTCTGCCATAGCGTTGCATCGCGTTTAGTACATATTGAATATCGGGTTGAGAACCAGACTCATATGCCATCGTGGTAAATTGTTCAGCGTTGGCCATCTTCACCACGTTCTGTGCATGTTGGTATCCGGTATAGCCGTCATACTCAAATTGAGGTTTTTGGTCCAGATGTCCGGATTTAGTCTCTATAATTACCACCCCATTTGCTGCTCTTACTCCATAAATGGCGGCAGATGAAGCATCTTTAAGTATGTTTATAGATTTTATGTCTTTGGAATTCAGAAAATCAATATTATCATACAAAGTACCATCTACTACGTATAGAACATTAGTGGCGTCTCCATAGGTGCCTAACCCACGTATCCTTACCGTGGGCGAATCTCCCGGAGACCCGTTGCTCACGATTTGAACACCGCTTACCTTCCCCTGTAATGATTGCATGACATTGGCAGCAGGTGTTTTCTCTATTTCTTTAGAATCAATAGTTGCGATAGCGCCGGTTAAGTCCCGCTTTTTTTGCGTACCATATCCCACTACAACTACTTCATCGAGTTGACTGGTGTCATCTAAAAGAGCAATGGAATAATTGGTTTTTCCGGCAGTTACATCTATTTGCTGTTTTTTAAATCCTAAAAAACTTACTTCAAATTGATCTCCTA
>JBAVQO010000051.1:0-3204 GCA_049694135.1 Gillisia sp.
GGCAGAAACTTCGGTCGCAGATGCATCACGCGCAGTGGCATGGGTTTTCAATAATATCCAAAAGTTCAATGGTGATCCCAATGAAATTTTTGTGTCGGGTCATTCTGCCGGAGGCTACCTGGCATTAATGACGGTAATAGATAAAGACTGGCTCGCAAAATATGATATCGATGCCAATTCCGTTGCCGGATTGATCCCTTTTAGCGGTCATACCATAACGCATTTTACCATTCGGAAAGAAAGAGGAATTCCCGGCGAACAACCCATAATCGATAAATGGGCTCCCCTGTATTATGTTCGAGGTGATGCGCCGCCAACTTTATTGATTACCGGCGATCGGGAAAAGGAAATGTTGGGACGATATGAAGAAAATGCCTATTTCTACCGAATGATGAAAGTAAACGGGCAGAAGGATATTAAAATTTATGAAATGGATGGTTATGGGCATAATATGACTGCCGCAGGATTCCCGTTATTGCTAAATTTTGTAAAAGAAAGAACCAAAAATTAATTTATGGTCTTTTCCTTCTGATAGGGAGGCGTTAGAAACATTTTTATCAGAAGAGCATTTCAGCCCGGCATTTTGCTTTCATCCATATATAAACAGCACCAGCGGTGGCCGTCGGGATCTGTGAAACCACATACATACATCCAGCCCTGATTTTCTGAGGGTTCTGCATAAATACTGCCTCCTGCTTTTTTAACCAATTCTGCCATTTTATCAACTTCTTCAGGGCTTTGAGCATCGATGTTCAAAAGAATTTCTGCGCTTTTGGAAGTATTGGTAACGGGATGTTGGGTAAAATGCTCGAAATCAGATTCAGGAAAAAGCATCATGACTACTTCCTGTTTTCCGATATAAAAACTTGCCAGGTGCGGCGCATCTTTATGTCGCACATTTTCTTTAAACCCGATAGCTTTAAAAAATGCTCTTGATTTCTGAATATCCTTCACGGGTAAATTCAGCCAGAATTGAGATGCTTCCATAAATGACAGTTAAAAATATGAAAAAGTAGAGTGGCTGTCTAAAAAGTGTCACAAACGTCATCCTGAATTTAATTCAGGATCTTAACGATTGAATAATTAGACTTAGTCCGAAGCTAAAACAAGTTGAGCTTGACGAAGACGGAACTTTTTAGATAGCCTCTTTCTTATTGTTTATTGAAAATGGAATCTCTTACAACCGCCACATCTTTTTCAGAAATAGCAGAGGCTTTATTGCCAAAATTGTTTCTTACATAAGTAAGCACATTGGCAATTTCAATATCCTTTAAATTATCAGCAAAAGCAGGCATATTGTTAGAATATGTTTGCCCGTTAACTTCAAGTCCTGCCGAAGATCCCTTTAGAATAATAGAAATCAGTTCCTTTTTTTCTCCAAGAACATATTCGGTTTCTTTTAACGGCGGATTCATATTAGGGACGCCTCCTCCACCAGACTGATGGCAAACTACACAATTTTGTGCATACACCTCTTTTCCTTTTGCAATTGCGGCAATTAGCGTGGAATCCTGAACTTCTACTGAAGAGGAATCGGCATGCTGAATATTTTTTGGTTGATTTTCAACAATGCCTTCCTCGTTTTTACCTGCGTTTCCCTTGCAGGCAACCAACGAAATGGCCGCCCACAACCAAAGATATTTTTTCATTTTAATTGCTTTCTGAAGCAGATTGGTTATAAATAATTCGGTAGATGGTACCGTGAGCATCATCACTTACATATAAAGAGCCGTCGGGTCCCTGGGCCAATCCTACGGGCCGGTGCTTAGCGTCTCCTGCGGAAGGAATATTGTCTGTTCCGGCAAAGCCCTGGGCAAAAATTTCCCAGTCTCCTTTTGGTTTTCCATTTTCGAAAGGAACAAAGGCCACCATATATCCTTTTTGTTGATTATTCCTGTTCCAGCTTCCGTGGAAAGCGATAAAAGCACCATTTTTGTATTTTGCCGGAAACATATCTCCGGTGTAGAACAACAAACCGTCGGGAGCCATATGCCCCGGGAAAGCCATTACAGGATCTATGGCGTCTTCGCCAGCAGTCTTCTTTCCGTTACCACCATATTCGGGAGCAAGAATTTTTTTCTTCTGAATTTGATCGTAATACACATAAGGCCAGCCTACGTTATCTCCTTCTTTTACGGCATACATAGTTTCTGCCGGAAGTTCCGAAGATTCTTCTTCAGTAAACATATCAGGAAATAAACTGTGTAGCTGATCCCGACCATGCATCATGATATAAAGCTGATTGGCCTGATCGTTCCAATCCAGACCCACAACATTTCTAATTCCGGTAACATATCTTTTTCCGTCTCCATAGGTTTGTTTCAATCTGTCAGCCTTAAATTGCCAGATGCCGCCTGCAGAATCCAAAATAGGGCAGGGTTTAATTCCCGGAGATCCTTTGGTACGATCTTTTACCTGGCAATTGTTGGAATACGCACCTATATTAACATAAAGATTGTCGGCGTTATCAAAGGTTATGGATTTGGAATTATGTTCGTTTCTATCCAGCAATCCATCTACAATAGTATCGGGAGAAGTGGCATTTACTGGCATTCCGCTACTGTCTAGTTTATATCGAAAAATTGCGGTATTGGAAGAGGCATATAAAAAATTGTTGTGCAGTTCAATTCCGGTTCCCCCGTAATTTCCGAAACCTTTTTGAACATCGGCCTTTCCGTCTCCGGTAGTATCTTTTAAAACAATAATTCCGTCGCCTTTATTGTTTTCCAATTTAACATAGATGGTTCCGGTAGAATCTACTGTGATATGTCGTGCCCGGCCTATGTCGTCGGCTACTTGTATCGCGCCGAACCCCTGCGGCAGAGTGAGGTTGGCATTATCCTGATCGGCAGTTATGACACTTGCCATTTTTGTGGAATTGTCTTTTTTAGAAGAATCGTTGCAGGAGATCAAGATACCTGCCCCTAAAATAACGACAGATTTGCATAACAAAGATGGAATTTTAAGACGGTTATTTTTCATAGCTATTAAGTTTAGTGGTGTTTTAGCCTTTGCAAAATAATATATTTTTTGCTCTTATAAGAATAGCTAAAGAGTTAAAGCGAAATTCTGGCACGAAAATTCCTTTTTCTCTATAATCTATAAATTTTTATTTTGAAAAGATTTAATACCTTTAAGCCCGATAAGGCCTTATAATCTATTCTTGATGAAAAATTTCTTTCAAAGAAAACTCCTGTTTTCTGC
>JBAVQO010000052.1:0-2989 GCA_049694135.1 Gillisia sp.
ATCTCAGATTCTTTAAATCATGCCTCCATCATAGACGGAGTAAGATTGTGTAAAGCTGCAAGATATCGGTACCAGAATGGGGATATGCAGGATCTTGAAAAGCAGCTTCAGGATGCTGATGCCAATGGCGCTCGCTTTAAATTAATAGTAACAGATGGGGTTTTCTCTATGGACGGTTTACTGGCCCCACTCGATAAGATCTGCGATCTGGCCGATAAATACGACGCTCTTGTAATGGTTGATGAATGCCATGCCGCCGGTTTTATAGGTAAAAACGGTAAAGGTACTGTGGAAGAGAAAAATGTCATGGGAAGAGTAGATATTATAACCGGAACCCTCGGGAAAGCCTTAGGTGGCGCTATGGGTGGTTACACGACAGGTAAAAAAGAGATTATCGAGATGTTGCGCCAGCGTTCGCGCCCTTACCTTTTTTCAAATTCCCTGGCACCTGCAATTGTAGGAGCATCCATAAAAGTATTCGAACTGCTTGATAAGGATACTTCCTTACGTGATAAACTGGAAGAGAACACTAAATATTTCAAAGAAAAAATAAAAGCGGAAGGATTTGAGATCATAGATGGAGATTCTGCTATTGTACCTGTTATGTTACACGACGCCAAACTCTCCCAGGACATGGCAGACAAATTACTGGAGGAAGGCATTTACGTTATAGGATTCTTTTATCCTGTAGTTCCCAAAGGAGAGGCGCGAATTCGGGTACAACTTTCTGCAGCCCATGACAAAGAACATCTTGACAAGGCAATAGCAGCATTTCGAAAGGTTGGAAAAGAATTAAACGTTATATAAAGTTCCCTCAGAGCTGAGAAAGAATTGGAATCCCTTTGAAAATAACGTAGTTTTTTAATTAAATTTTTATGGATTTTTTATAAAAAATTTCTTAAAAACAGAATCAAAAAGCGCAAAAACACCCTCTAATTACAGTGTTTACAAGGGTTTATTAAGAAAACTTTATTATATTTAACTTTGTTAATATCCAATTTGCACATACTTTTGTTTGGATTAACACTTAAAAACTAAATCAACAAATATGAAACATCTTAGCAGATTTTTATTAGTTTCTTTGTTTGTATTGGGTATTTCTTCCGTACAGGCACAAGATGAAAACAATCCGTGGGCCATTGGACTTGGCGTTAACGCGGTTGACTTTTACCCTACCGGACAAAATGCCCCTCTGGGAGGATGGTTTGATCAATATTTTCAAGCTGGAAATCACTGGAACATCCTGCCCTCAGTTTCCAGAATTTCCGTAGCTCGCTATGTGGGTGGTGGTTTTGTAATAGAAGGCGTGGGATCTATAAACAGAATAGATAAATACGGGGATTTAAGAACTTCTGACCTTTCTTACTACGGTATCGACGGTTACGTTGATTACAGTTTAAGAGCTGCCATTAATGGCGGATGGTTCGACCCTTATTTAGGAGTTGGTGGTGGATACACCTGGATTGGTAAAAATTCAGATTCTCCTTATTTGAACCTGAGCACGGGAACACTAAATGGTAAAATAGGAATTAATTTCTGGTTATCAGATAACGTGGCTCTTACCGTAGAATCTGCATACAAACATGTATTTAAAACAGATAATGCTTCACATTTACAACACGCCGCAGGTATAAAATTTGTATTTGGCGGTACAGATACCGATGGAGACGGTATATATGATAAGGACGATGCATGTCCTGAAACTCCAGGTTTAGCTGAATTTAACGGATGTCCTGACAGTGATGGCGATGGAATTCAGGATAGCAAAGATGCCTGTCCTGATAAAGCTGGTTTAGCTGAGTTTGACGGATGTCCTGACACCGATGGAGACGGCGTGGCCGATCCACAGGACGAATGTCCTACTGTAGCCGGAACTCCAGAAATGAACGGATGTCCTGATGCTGATGGTGATGGAGTAAAAGACAGCGAAGATAAATGTCCTAATGAAGCAGGTCCAAAAGAAAACAACGGATGTCCTTACCAGGATCGCGATAACGATGGTGTTCTTGACAAAGATGATCAATGCCCAGACGTTGCAGGAGACCCTTCCAATAATGGTTGTCCTCAACCAACTGCAGAAGTAGTTTCTGAATTGAATGAATATTCTAAAACTGTTTTATTCGATCTTGATAAAGCTACCATCCGTCAGGAATCTGACGATGCATTGAATTCTATTGCAGACATTATGCAGGAATATCCCAATACTGTATTCCACATAGGTGGCCATACAGACAGTCAGGGAAGCGATCAGTACAACCTTAAACTTTCTAAGGAACGTGCTGCTTCTGTAAAAGATTATTTAACTTCTCACGGTGTACCAGCCAACAGACTAACTTCTGAAGGATATGGTGAGTCTCAGCCAATTGCAACTAACAAAACTGCAAAAGGAAGACAGGCTAACCGTCGCGTGGAGATAACCCTTGATAAGGATAAAGAAATGAAAAATGATGCTGGAATGGATAAAGACAGCACCATGAACAAGCAATAATATAAACGAAAGTTTATTTTAAAACGCCCGGAAAATTCCGGGCGTTTTTTATTTTTGGGGTATGACGTCCTTCCTTTCTAAAATTATCGGGGAACTTTCAAAAACCGATGTTCCACTTTCCAATTATACTTTTATTCTTCCCAGTAAACGGGCGGGATCCTTTCTGAAAAGGGAAATTTCCCGCGGCCTTAAAAAGCCCATGTTTTCACCTTCTGTAAAAAGTATCGAAGAATTCACAGAAGAAATAGCCGAATTAACCTCTTTAAATTCGGTTGCTACTTTATTCGAATTTTATGAAGTTTACAGAACTTCCACTCCTGCTCAGGAAGTGGAGGATTTCGAAACTTTTAGTCATTGGGCCCAAACCCTGCTTCACGACTTCAATGAAATAGATCGGTATTTAATTCCTACTGATTCTATTTTCAACTACCTGGCCAGGATCCAGGATATAAATCACTGGTCTCTCCAGCCAGAAAAAACCGAATTAGTAAGTAATTATTT
>JBAVQO010000053.1:0-4274 GCA_049694135.1 Gillisia sp.
AAAAGAATACGATCTTCAATCTGCCTATGATCTGGTAAGAGATTCTGAAAACTGGCAATCGGGAACCGACTTTTCGATAGTCGTGGAAAGAGATGGAAAAGAAATGAAATTTACAGGAAAAGTTACACAACCTACAGATAAAGAAGTGCAAATTCGCGAGATGGATTTGCCCGAAGACGACCCGAAAGTAAAGCTTAGAAAAGCGTGGTTAAAAGATTAGATTCTCAACTAATGTAAATTAATCCAATTCCTTAAAAAAGGAAAATGATTTTAAAAAATAGAGGCGATACCTTCGGTATCGCCTTTTTTTATGCAAAATTTACAAAAACCCTAACTTACAGGAGTTGTTGCAAAAGATTTAATTAAATATCTTTAAAGTACCTAAACAACCTATAAAAATATGTCAGTAGTTCCGGAAAACCTTGCTCGGTACAGAAAATTCTTTGTTTTTATGTTGAAATACTGGAACAGCGATTTGTTCCACGAAACAGCAAATGCAGCAGAAAGTGGAGAAGAAGTAGAAACTACCAAACATTTCGAGAAATCTCCCGAAGAACTTGTGGAAGATTTAAAAAATATGGGGCCTACCTATATAAAATTGGGGCAATTGCTTTCCACACGCCCTGATCTCTTGCCGGATGCTTATTTAAAAGCCCTTGCCACCCTTCAGGATGATGTTCCCCCGATCGAATACAACGAAGTTGCCGAAATTGTAGAAGAAGAAATAGGAACCCGAATTTCAAAAGGTTTCGAAAGCTTTGATGAAACCCCGATTGCCAGTGCCTCCATCGGGCAGGTACATAAAGCCATTCTTCGTTCCGGAAGGCCGGTAGCAGTAAAAGTTCAGCGGCCGGGAATTCGAAAAAAATATCTTGAAGATCTCGACACCCTTAAAGAAATGGCCGACTTTGCTGTAAAACATACCGAAGTTGCCAGAAAATATGCTTTAGATGATGTTCTTGCGGAACTCCGGCATATTCTGCTTCAGGAACTGGATTACAATCGCGAAGCCCGAAACCTACTGACCCTGAGAGAAAATTTAAAAGAATTCAAACACCTTATAGTTCCTGAACCTATCCTGGATTACTCCAGCTCGAAGGTGCTCACTATGGAATTCTTAGAAGGGCAAAAAATCACTTCTATTTCTCCTTTTAAGCAACTGGAAAACGACCTTTCCCCACTGGTAAATGAACTGGTAAACGCCTATTTACAGCAAGTTATAACCGATGGATTTGTACATGCAGATCCACATCCGGGAAATATTCATATTACTCGAAACAATAAAATTGCCATTATAGATCTTGGAATGGTAGCAAAATTTACTCCGCATATCCAGGAAGATTTATTACAGCTTTTAATTGCTATCAGCCAGGACAATGGAGAGGACGCTGCAAAAGTGCTCTTGGGGATCAGCGAGTACGATCTCACCGCCGATGTAGATGAATTCAGAAAAAAAATTACCCAGATCGTTATGGATAGTTCCAATCAGCTGGCGAAAGAATTACAAACGGGCAGATTGCTAATCCAAATGAATCGCATTGCTGCAGATAACGGGATACATATCGCCGTAGAAGTAAACATCCTGGGAAAAATTCTGCTGAACCTGGACCAGATAATAGCGGTGTTAGATCCCGATTTCGATTTAAGAAAAGCAATAAAACGGCATGTTTCAGAGATCATGCGTAAAAAAATGATTCACGATCTTAAACCAGAGAACCTTTTTTCCATTGCTCTGGAAACCAAAAAACTCACTGAAAGTCTTCCCGAACGCCTTAATATTATTACTGAAAACCTGGCAAAGAATGAATTTAGAATGAAAGTAGAAGCCATCGATGAGAAACGCTTTACCGACGGCTTTCAAAAAGTGGCAAACCGCATCACCCTTGGTCTTATTATTGCCGCTACCATCATAGGAGCCTCCATGTTAATGACTGTTCCCTCTTCTTTTACCATTTTAGGTTATCCCGGGTTGGCTATAATTTTCTTTTTTCTTGCAGCAATCGGAGGGGCGGCATTAACTTATGCCATTATCTTTAAAGATGAAGGCATAAATCCTGAACAAAAAAGAAATCATATGAAATAATGTTACTGTAATAAATAATTTTTTAAGTCCTCATAAGTTTTTATAGAAATCGATTTTTTCTCTTTATCCAATAGTTCAGAAATTGAAGAAGGAATGTTTATTTTCTCATTTATCACTTCCTCTACCGTCTCCAGAAATTTAACAGGATGAGCGGTTTCAAGAAAACTGCCGTAAAACCCGGGCTGTTCTTTTAAAAAACATCTTAGCCCCAGGTATCCCACAGCTCCGTGTGGATCCATTATATATCCCGATTTCTCGTAAACTTCTTTTATCGCTCTTCGCGTTTCTTCATCTGAAAAACTGTAAGAAGAAACACAATTTTTCAAAGAATCGAATTTTTTCTGAAACAATTCTAGCACACGTACAAAATTGCTCGGATCTCCTACATCCATGGCATTCGAAATAGTAGCAATACTTTTTTCAGGCTGATAAGTTTGCGTTTTCAAATAACGTGTAACCACATTATTTCTGTTATTGGAAGCTACAAAATGCGTAACAGGCAATCCCATTTCTTTGGCCAGTAATCCGGCACAGATATTTCCGAAGTTTCCGCTGGGAACCGAAAACACAAGTTTTTTATGGCTCATCAACTTCCGATAGGCAAAAAAGTAGTAGAACATTTGTGGAAGCCATCGGGCCACATTGATAGAATTTGCTGAAGTCAACATTTTTTTGTGGGTTATTTCCTCATCGAGAAAGGCCTTTTTTACCATTTCCTGGCATTCATCAAAAGCTCCCTCCACTTCCAGGGCGGTCACATTTTTTCCTAAGGTGGTGAGTTGCTTTTCCTGAATATTGCTCACCTTCCCCTTCGGATAGAGAATAACCACTTCGATCCCCGGCACTCCCAGAAAACCATTGGCCACCGCACCACCGGTATCGCCTGAAGTCGCTACCAGAACAGTAACTTTATCTATATTTCCCTTTTCTACAAAGTATCCCAGACAACCCGCCATGAATCTGGCTCCCACATCTTTAAAAGCAAGGGTAGGACCATGAAACAGTTCGAGACTGCTTATGCCCGGTTCTATCTCCGCCAGTGGAAAATCAAAATCCACGGTGTTTTTAATGATTTTAATCAGTGCATATCGGGGAATCTCCTCTCCTATATAGTTTCGAATAGCTTCAAAGGCGATTTCGGTCTTGCTTAACTTTTCCAGTTCTTCAAAAAAAGAAAAAGGAAGCTTTTTTATTGCTGAAGGAAAATACAATCCTTTATCGGGTGCCAGTCCTTTAAGTACTGCGTTTTCAAAGTTTGTGGTATGCGTTCTGTTTTTAAGGCTGAAATACTTCATTTCGACTGTAGAATTTTTATTCCTGTTTCATTGATTTTTGACAGGTGCAGATGAAACTCAATATCTTTATTGGCATAGAAAGTTTTCATAGCATCAAAAACGTTTTGTGCCACTTCGTCGCCTTTACAAAGGGCATAGACCGAAGGACCTGAGCCGGAAATTCCAAAACCCAGCGCGCCATTTTTTAAGGAAATCTCTTCGAGCATACTGTAAAAAGGAATCAAGATTGATCTCACGGGTTCCACGATCTCATCTTTTAAACTTCTTCCCAAAAGTTCATAATCCTGGGTGTATAACGCACTGATAAAGGCTCCTAAATTTCCCCATTGAGAAATGGCTTTTTGGAGGTTTATACTTTGTTTGATAATGGATCTGGAATCTTTCGTCTTCAATTCGATTAAGGGATGTAAAATAATCATTCTAAGATCTTTAAGCACCGGAAGTTTTATAACTTCCAATGGATCATAGCTTTTTACCAGGGTGAAACCTCCCAATAATGCCGGAGAGACATTATCGGCATGTGCATTGCCACTGGCCACCCTTTCTCCTTCCATGGCAAAAGGAATAAGATCTTTTGGTTCAAAAGGTTTTCCCATCAGTTCATTGGCTGCAAACACAGCTCCCGCCGAACTTGCGGCACTGCTTCCGATACCGCTTCCGGGTTTGATCTTTTTTATAATTTCTATATCAAAACCCTGATCTATTTCCAGCTTTTTCAGAAAACTTATTACAGCTACCCCGGCAACATTTTTATGCGCTTCGGTTGGCAAATCCTGCCCTGTGACTTTGGTAATTCTTACTTCGGAAAGATTATTCTTGCGAATGGTCATTTCGTCTCCAACAGTGTCAAGGCAACAGCCTAAAACATCAAAACCACATGAAAGATTGGCAACGGT
>JBAVQO010000054.1:0-1712 GCA_049694135.1 Gillisia sp.
GCCATCGCCACTCCCTGCGCTCTTCCCAGTTTAAGCATAGACTGTACATTTTTTCCGAAGAAAGGCGCTTCAATGGCGATTTCGTCGGGATGAAAAGTATCGATAAGCTCTATGGTACGTTCAAAAATACACTTCAGTTTTACGTAATGATCGGGATATTTGCTTAGCTGCAACTCGTTAAGCTGAAGGAATTTCATTCTGTTTTTCTCCACTTTTATAAGTCCGAAACCCATAATGGTGGTTCCGGGATCGATTCCCAAAATGATCTTTTCGCTGCTCAAAAAAGTTATATTTACAAATTATATGTCCGTAGATCGCGAACATCACAAAGCTACATATTTTAAGCGAGCTATAGTAAATATAACCACCGTGAACCCAACTGAATGATCCTAATATCAGGCATAATTACTGCTCTTTATTGCGCATTGATCCTATTGTTGCGATATGGTTGGGAAAAATTACCTCCAGGCATCGCTCAAAATACCGAAGAGAAAGTAAAGTTTTCTATTCTGGTTCCTTTTCGGAATGAAGCTGAAAATCTTCCGTTTCTTCTGAAATCTATTTCCGAATTAAAATATCCCCGGGACCATTTTGAAGTAATTCTGATAGATGATGATTCTGAAGATTCTTCCGTAGAAGTCCTAAAAGAATTCAGAGATTTTCATCCGACTTTTCCACTGAAAATTTTAAATAACGAAAGACATAGTGGTTCTCCTAAAAAAGATGCGATTACAATGGGAGTAAAAAATGCAAATTTCGCATATATTTTTACAACCGACGCCGACTGTATTCTTCCCCAAAGTCTGCTTGAGCAGTATAGCATTGAAATTCAAAGGAATGGTTATTCGCTAATGGCCGGTCCCGTTGCCTTTGGTAATTCCTATAAAATAAACCCTCTGCTAAAGAATTTTCAGGACCTGGATTTTATCAGTTTGCAGGCAACGGGAGCTGCAGCCTTCGGATTAAAAAAACCTTTTTTATGCAATGGAGCGAATCTGTGTTATAAAAAATCTGATTTTTTAGAGGTGAATGGCTTTGCGGGAAACAACAATATTTCGAGTGGAGATGATGTTTTTCTACTTCAGAAATTTGTTGAGCATCAAAAAAACGTCCGTTACCTGAAACACAGAGAAGCCATTGTTATTACTAATTATCAGTCCTCAATTCGTGGACTTTTTCAGCAGCGAATTCGGTGGGCCGCTAAAACCACGGAATATTCTGGAGTATTTTCAAAAATAACGGGGATACTTGTGCTACTTATGAATTTTCTTTTAGTAAGTGGCGTTATTTTAGCAGGTTTTGGAACCCTTCCGGCAAGTTACCTGCTGCTGATTTTTCTTTTAAAATTTTCTGCAGATCTTTTTCTTCTTTATCCGGCGGCCAATTTCTTCAATAAAAAGCAGGTTCTAAGAAACTTTTGGTTTTGCAGCCTGCTTTATCCTTTTTTCACCACTTATGTCGCTATAAGTTCACTCTTTACCGGATTTGAATGGAAAGGCAGAAAATATAATCAGTAGCATCTTTAACACAAATCGGCTGGATTACCTTAAAAACCTGATTGTTATTGAAAAACAAATTTGGTGTATCTTAGATTATCACAAACCTTGTACTAGCACCATGAAAGCTTATTTATCTTCCCTACTCTTATTTCTTACCGTTTATTCAGCTGTTTGCCAGGAAGCAGAAACTTATTTTAAACCTATGCTTTATAG
>JBAVQO010000055.1:0-1689 GCA_049694135.1 Gillisia sp.
ATGATCATCTAAAAGTCTTTTTCAGTTCGGTGAGTGATGCGGTGGCCTTTATCAATAACAGCCGAAAAATGAAATTTTTACCCCTTGAAGCCCATGAAATTGAAGATGTGACCCATACTTATTTCAATGGTTTTAATGAAGGTTTTGATACCGATATACTTCTGGAAAAAAAGAACATTCCAATTGGCGAAAATTATTTTGATGCCCTTGCCATTAATAGTGAACTCTGTTTTGGCGAAAGTGTTCAAAGCAGCAAAACCAATGCGAAATTCACTTCCGACAGTTATACATTTCACCAGGGATTTATAGACGGCTTGGGACTCACCTTACATGAAAACCACATAGTCAATCAAATCATTTATCTCGATGATAAACAAAAGTGGCGTAAACAACTCGATAAGAAAGTGGAGGAGCTTCAAAAAAGTTCCAATTTTGGTTCTCAAAATAAGGTAGTTCTGGGGAAAATCCAGCACATCCTCAACCAAATCAATCTTGATGATAATTCCCGTGTCATTCGCGGACATCTCAACCTCGTTTTTTGGGATCGGGAGGAGCAGGGACTGGAAAGAATCGCTTCAAAAATAAAGACGGAATTTAAAGAATTGGACATAGTTCCGTATTATCCGAAAGGGGAGGAGCGTAAAAACTACATCTTGAATAGCTATTGCTGCTATTCTTCTAATTTCTCCAATGCTGATCTGTATGTCACCGATCTAAAGCACGCCCTTTGTCTGTTCATCAACAATACCAACTACAAGTCAGATCCTTCGGGGATTATCTTTAATGACAGGATACATAACATTCCGGTGGTTAAAGATGTCTGGGATGAGCATAAGAAACGCATTAAGGCCAGGAATTTTGCCATCTTCGCCCCAACAGGAGAAGGCAAATCCTTTCTGGCCAATAATATCCTGCGTCAATATTTTGAAAGTGGGGTGCGTCTGGTAATTATAGATTTAGGCGGTTCTTATACCAAATTCGCCAGCCTTTATCCGCAGCAGTCTACGGTGCTTCGCTATGAGAGTGGAAAGAATTTGGGCATTAATCCTTTTTTTATTTCTAGCTCCCGTGATATAGGTCCGGAACGGCTCGAAGATTTATCGGTATTCTTGTTTGAACTTTTTGCTTCGGATCTAAAGATTACCAAAGCTCAGGCGGTATCCATAAAGAAGATTCTCCGACATTATTATGATAGCACTTCCGAAAATCACTCGCTGCATGATTTCTATCGCTTTATTGAACAGAATCAAAAAAGCCTTTTAAGTGATCTAAAAATCCATCCTGACTACTTCGATATTACAAACTTTCTGCACGTGATGTCGGAGTATGTTGGCGATGGTCTATACAGCTTTCTTTTTGAAGTCAGGCAGGATCAAACCTACAAGATTGAGGATAAACGTCTTATCGTTTTTGAACTGGATGAAGTCAAAGACAACAAGGAAATTCTTTCGGTGATGTTGAAGCTGATCAAGTCAGCAATTCAACGAACCATCTGGAAGAACCGTGCTGAAAAAGGAATTATTTTGTTCGATGAGTTTGCCAAACAATTGAAATTCGGGAATGTCCTGGAAAGTGTTGAATTCTACTACCAGGCCATTCGAAAACAGAATGGGGCCATTGGAATCATTCTTCAATCCATAAACCAACTTCCAAACAATTCAACATCCGCGAGTATATTAGAAAATACCC
>JBAVQO010000056.1:0-11289 GCA_049694135.1 Gillisia sp.
AGCTAATACGAGAGGCCAGGAAAAAAGGATTACAGGTTTCCTGCAGCGTGGCTATTCATAATTTGCTGTTCACAGATGATCTGCTGGAGGAGTTTGATACTCAGGCAAAAGTATTGCCCCCGTTAAGAACAAAAAAGGACCTAAAAGCACTTATAAAAGGTGTTAAAGAGGGTACGATTGATATGGTTACCAGCGACCATACACCTATAGATATCGAGCATAAAAAAGTGGAATTTGAAAAGGCACTTTACGGCACCATTGGATTGGAATCTGCCTTTGGAGCATTGCTTCAAATCTTTAGTCTCGAAGAAACCATTGAAATTCTAACAAGAGGACGAAATATTTTTGATATTCCCGAATACGAAATCAAGGAAGGGAATCCTGCAGACTTAAGTATGTTCTCTCCAAAAGGAGATTTTATTTTTAAGGAGAGCAATATTTATTCAACTTCAAAAAACAGTCTTTTTGTAAATACTCCCCTCTCCGGAAAAGTTTACGGAATAGTTCGAGGTAACAAGGTTGTTATTTCTGAATAAGGCAGAAAAATCTTAATTTTACTGATTAAATAAGAATCTGTTTATGGAAACTTCTACCACACAATCCGGGAAATCTGCTGCCATAGTGGCTTACATAACTTTAGTAGGAACCATTATCGCTTATTTCATGAATAACGAAACCAAGAACCCATTCGCCAGTTTCCATATAAGACAGGGCTTGGGAATAAATATCACCTTTTATGTTCTTGGAGCGCTGGTTAGCATCTTTAACAGTTGGATGGTCAGCATTGCTTTCTACGTTTTTATCCTTATTCTCTGGATCTACGGCTTGGTAAATGCTATTCAGGGAGTACAACGGGAGGTGCCTATTCTTGGTCCTTATTTTCAGAAATGGTTTAGTACGATAAGTTAATATGGATCACAAAAAATTCAGCTTACATCATTTAATAAGAAAATCCAGTCTTCCAAACAACGCGCCTGCTCTAATTATGCTGCATGGATATGGAAGCAACGAAAATGATCTTTTTTCGTTTGCCGATGAACTTCCCAAAGAACTGTTCATCATTTCGGTAAAGGCTCCCTACCCGCTGCCACCTTACGGCAATGCGTGGTATGCCATAAATTTTAATGCCGATGAGAAAAAATTCAGCGATAATGCTCAGGCCATCGAATCGCGAAACAAGATCTTGAAGTTTATTGAAGAAGTAAAGCAAAACTATCCTATAGATCCCGAAAACATTAATCTGTTGGGATTTAGCCAGGGATCTATTTTAAGCTACGCGGTAGCCCTAAGTCATCCCGAAAAAGTTAAAAATGTGGTGGCTTTAAGCGGATATATAAATTTTGATATTCTGGCGAAAGGTTATGAAAATAATGACTTTTCAAACCTCGCAATCTACGCTTCCCACGGAAGTCAGGACCAGGTAATTCCTGTACTCTGGGCCAGGAAAATAAAAGGAATTCTGGACAACCTGGGAATTGAAAACACCTATTCAGAATTCCCGGTAGGCCACGGCGTTGCGCCTCAGAACTTCTTTGAACTCAGGCAATGGCTTCAGAAAAAACTTAATCTTTAGCGTACAGGAACGATTTTTCCGTCTTTAGAGTAAGTTCGTTCTTATCGCTGATCTCGTAAGAAATAAGCAATTCTCCCCAATAGGTTCCATCAGTAAAATCGGCGATAATCCATTTATGATTTAGAACTTTTACTTTGTTTATCCGCATCACTCCTTCCATTCCTTCAAAAGGGACCAGATCATTGTCTTTATCGGCTTTATTTCGGCTTATAATTTCATCTTCCAATTTTTGCTGAAGCTGCTCCACATCGATTCCTCTTTTCTCGAAATACGAAATGGCCTCTTCATTATGATTTAAAGAAAAATAACTAAGGTCCAGATTTGCGCGGGTAAGCGAATCATTTTTTGCCTCTAGCAGGGAATCTTTTTCCTTTAATTGCTCGATACTTTCCTGTTTTGCATCAAGGATTTTTTTATCGTTGATGTAGATGTAGATTGTAAATAAAGTGGCAAAGATGAAAAGATACAGAAGGATTTTATTGCGCATTAAATTTCAATTTTAAGATTATCGTAAGCCAAAAACACGTTTTTTGGTAGTGTTTTTTGTACTTCTTCATGGAAGCCCAGCAAATGGCTGATATGTATTAAATAAGCCTTTTTTGGCTTTACAATTTCAATAAACGCCAGTGCTTCTTCAAGATTAAAGTGGGAATGATGTGGCTCTTTTCGTAAGGCATTAACCACAAGAACTTTAGCGTTTTTCAACTTAACCATCTCTTTTTCTTCCACAGATTTTACATCGGTCAGGTACACGAAATCTTCCATTCTAAATCCAAAGACTTTTAAGCGGTTGTGCATGACCTCAACAGGAGTAATTTTTAATTCCTTGAAATAAAAAGGCTCGTTGGCAATTTCAAAAGCTTCTACACTTGGTGCTCCCGGATATTTGTTTTCGGTCTGGAAAATATATTCGAAACGGGTCTTTAAAGATTTCAGAACGCGTTTATCGCCATAAATGGGAATATCTCCCTGGCGGAAAAAAAACGGCCTGATGTCATCTAATCCTGCTGTATGATCGTTATGTTCATGCGTATAGAGTATGGCATCCAGTTTTTTAATGTTATTGGAAAGCATTTGTTGCCGGAAATCGGGACCGCAATCGATTAAGATATTGTAACCGTGCCACATTATCATAACCGAAACTCGCAGCCTTTTGTCGCGTGGATCCTGGCTTAGACACACCGGATGATCGCTCCCAATAACCGGAATTCCCTGCGAAGTGCCTGTGCCTAAAAAAATGATTTGCAAAAGATTTATTTTTGTACAAAAGTAAGTATATTTTTTTCTTTAGCTCCCTGTTTTAGTACCTTTGATATCGTATTATCTATTCTAAACAAACAGAACCATGCCCATTACCATTATGGGGGACAGAGAATTCGAGAATGTTCCCTCGATTAAAAGTAAAGCATTACGAATCAACCTAAACGAAAACATTTATGGTACTTTTTCTGAAATTGGAGCAGGACAGGAAACCGTAAGGAATTTTTTTAGGGCCGGTGGCGCTTCAGGAACTATAGCCAAAGCTATGAGTGCCTACGATAAGGATTTTAGCGACGCGATTTACGGAGTTGAAGATGACAAACGCTACGTGACTGAAAACCGGCTTAAAAAAATGCTTTCCCACGAGATAAATCTTATTGAAGAGCGAATTAGCCGCGAAAAACATCCCACTAAATTATTCTTTAGCTACGCCAATACCGTGGCAACCATCGATTTTGCTAAAAAATATAAAGGCCACGGCTGGGTAGGAATTCGCTATCAGGTAGATCCAAAAGAAGATTATAATGAAATTAGTCTTCATATCCGGTTCCACGAAAATGATGCCCGCTTACAGCAGAATACCCTCGGAATTCTTGGAGTAAACCTTATTTACGGTGCCTATTACAAATACGATAATCCTAAAAAACTCCTTCGATATTTGTATGATCATATTGACAAAGATCAAATTGAAATTGATACCATTAATTTTTCGGGTCCCCGATTTGAAACGGTTGATAACCGCTTGATGAGCCTTCAGCTGGTGAAAAACAACATGACCGAAGCGGTAATGTTCTCGCCCGACGGGAATAATATTCTTCCGGCAAAAATTCTTTATAAAAAGAATATTCTTGCCCTCCGCGGAAGTTTCAGACCGGTTACCAAGGTGAATATGGATATGTACAAACGTTCTTTGGAATTGTTTGTAAAGGAAAACAAAGTTGATAAAGACAATACCGAAGTTATTTTTGAAATTACCCTTTCTAACCTGCGCGCCGAAGGTGAAATTGATGAACGAGATTTTATGGACAGGGCCAAATTGCTGTGTTCATTAGGCCAGACGGTAATGATCTCTAACTTCCAGGAATATTACCGCGTGGTAGAATATTTCTCACGTTACAGTAAAGAGCGTATGGGATTGGCAATGGGAGTGAATAACCTGGTAGATATTTTTGATGAAAAGTATTACAGACATTTAAGTGGGGGGATTTTAGAAGCCTTCGGAAAATTATTCTTTAAAGATTTAAAAGTATACCTGTACCCCTTAAAAGATCCCGAAACAGGAGAAATTATTACCAGCGAGAACCTGAAGGTACATCCAAGGATGAAGGAATTGTACAAATTCTTTAAATACAACGGAAAAGTTGTAGATATTGAAAATTACAATCCAGATATTCTTGATATCTTTTCAAGAGAAGTCCTTCAGATGATTGTAGATGGAAAAAGCGGTTGGGAACATATGCTGCCCGAACGAACCACACAAATGATTAAAGAGCAGAATTTATTTGGATATAGACCCAAGAAACTAGCGTCAAAAAACTAAAGGAAATAATAAAATTTTAGAAAAAAAAGAGGCTGTAAAACAGCCTCTTTTTTTGTGATATTTTTAATTAGGAAACTCTTTCTATATGAGCTCCCAGGGCTCGTAGACGTTCATCTATATTTTCGTAACCCCGGTCTATTTGTTCGATATTATGAATGGTCGAAGTTCCTTTTGCAGACATTGCGGCAATAAGCAAGGATACTCCTGCCCTGATATCAGGCGAAGTCATAGTGGTAGCGCGTAACTTCGATTTAAAATCGTGCCCAATAACCGTAGCGCGATGCGGATCGCACAAAATGATTTTTGCACCCATATCAATAAGCTTATCGACAAAAAACAACCGGCTTTCAAACATTTTTTGATGAACGAGCACGCTTCCTCGAGCCTGTGTTGCGGTCACGAGGATTATACTGAGTAAATCGGGAGTAAAACCAGGCCAGGGAGCATCGCTAATACTCATAATAGACCCATCAATAAAATTCTGCACTTCATACCCGTCGGTATGTGCGGGAATATGAATATCCTCTCCCTTTTTATTGACTGTTATTCCGAGTTTTCCAAAGGTACCTGGAATAAGCCCCAGATGTTCCCAGCCAACATTTTTTATGGTAATCTCGCTGCGCGTCATAGCCGCAAGGCCAATCCACGAACCAATCTCGACCATATCTGGCAGAATGGTATGTTCACAACCGGTAAAATTTTCTACGCCTTCTATTTCCAGTAAATTAGAACCAATTCCTTTTATTTTGGCTCCCATAGAATTCAACATTTTACATAACTGCTGTAAATATGGTTCACAAGCAGCGTTGTAAATTGTTGTTTTGCCTTTTGCACAAACCGCGGCCATCAAAATATTCGCGGTTCCTGTTACAGAAGCTTCTTCAAGAAGCATATAATTCCCCTTTAAACCATTGGGAGCTTCCACACCATAAAAGCGTTCTTCTTTATTATATCTGAATTTTGCGCCCAGCTTTACAAAGCCTTCAAAATGGGTGTCTAATCTTCTACGCCCTATTTTGTCGCCTCCGGGTCGGGGAATATACCCTTTCCCGAACCTGCCAAGAAGGGGCCCAACAACCATAATGGAGCCTCTAAGACCACTTCCTTCTTTTTTAAACGCCTCGCTCTCTAAATATTCAAGATTTAAATCGTCACTCTGAAAAGAATATTTTCCCTTACCCAGCTTTTCTATTTTAACCCCGAGATTCCCTAAAAGTGTAATAAGTTTATTGACATCAACGATGTCGGGAATATTATTTATAATAACCTTCTCAGGAGTTAATAATACGGCGCAGAGAATTTGTAAGGCTTCATTTTTGGCACCTTGTGGCTGGATACTTCCACTTAGCGTATGGCCTCCTTCAATTTGAAAAGTTCCCATAAAATATGAAAATTTTAGTAGCGTTTGCGCCCTTTGGAAGAACGACCGCTTTTCTTAGAAGAATTTTTGAATTTTTTATTTCCCCTCAATAAATTAGAAGCCTCACTTAAGTCTTCTTCTTTATTCTTGAGGTTAATTTTACCCTGACTTAACTCTTTTAGATGATCAAAAATCACCTCGTCTTCCACTGTTTCCCTGTTCCAGTTTAAATAGGATTTCTTCATATGATTGGCAATGGAATAAATCAGGGCTTCTTTAAGTTCCCCTTCTTCCATTTTCACAGCCTCATCGATCATTTTTTTGATATTGTTTCCGTAGAACCTATACTTGGGGAAATTCTGCGGGTAAGGCATCGGTTCCGGTCTTTCTTCTAAAATTTCTTTGGAAGGTTTTGGAAAAGGAGACTCAACATCGAGTTTAAAATCGCTTATAATAAATAGCTGATCCCATAATTTATGCTGAAAATCTGGCACATCGCGAAGATGTGGATTCATATTTCCCATTACCGCTATTATAGATTTTGCAACTTTATTGCGTTCGGCATCATCTTTTACAGAAACGGCATATTCTACCATTTTTTGCAGATGACGACCATATTCAGGGATTATAAGCTTACTCCTTTCAGAGTTATATTCTAATTCGTATGTCAAAATTGAGTTTTAAAGTGATAAATTTATGTGCAGAATAATTGTACTGCAAAATACTAAATATTCTTAAACCTGCCAGTTTTTTTATTTTACCCCAAGTCAAGGTGGGTTATAAAGAAATTACGCCTTCCACCTGCTCCCCTACTTCTTTGTATTTGGCGATCACGGCGTCGGGGTTTTTCATCTTTACGTTTACAGAAACGCTTGTATAAGTGCCTTTTTTGGACTTTTTTGTGTGGATTACCGCTCCCATATTATCAAAAATTTCGTCAATCTGTTTAATCTTTTCTTTTTCGCTGGGTACAATAAACTTATATAGGTATTCCGTAGGCCACATGGCTGTGTCCTGCAGTTGGGATTTCAGTTTTTTATAAAATTCTTCGGGATTTTGTGATGCCTCCATAGTATTCTTTTTCATTCAACTGCAAATATACAAGTATATAATTGAATTTTTTTTATCGATTACAAATAACGAAATTTGAACCGTGCAAAAAAACAGAATTATAATTACCGGCGGCCCCGGTACCGGCAAATCTTCCGTAATAAAACATCTTGAAGCATTAGGTTTTGCCTGTATGCACGAGGTTTCACGGGAGATTACTTTACAGGCCCAAAAAGAAGGAATTGAGCAGTTATTTCTAAAAGATCCTGTTTTGTTCAGCAGGAAATTGATGGAAGCCCGAATTCAGCAACATCAGGAGGTAAAAAATATCGATTCTCCAACTGTTTTTTTGGATCGTGGCCTTCCCGATGTGATTGCCTATATGGATTATTTTGGAACTTCCTATCCTTCTGTCTTTCCCGATTCGTGTAAGAATTTTACCTATGATCATGTTTTTATACTGCCGCCCTGGAAGGAAATCTACCTAACAGATAATGAGCGGTATGAGAATTTTGAACAGGCAGAGGAAATCCAAAATTATTTAGAAAAAACCTATCTTACCTACGGATATTCTCCCCTGGAAGTTCCTAAGGATACAATTGAAAGGCGTACAGAATTTATTTTAAACCACCTGTCTCTATAGCCATTGCAGGATGCACAGCACATATTAGAAAAATACTGGGGTTACAGCAGTTTCATATCTCCGCAAAAGGAGATCATAGAGGTTGCTGGTACTGGCAGAGATGTTATTGCTTTATTACCAACGGGTGGCGGAAAATCGCTCTGTTTCCAGGTTCCTGTGCTTCAAAAAAAAGGAATTGGCATTGTTATTTCTCCGCTGTTGGCTTTGATGGAAGACCAGGTAAACCATCTTCAAAACAGAGGAATAAAGGCTATCGCCCTGGGTGCCGGAATTCCATTTGCTGAAGTAGACCAGAGACTGGACAACTGTATCTACGGAAATTATAAATTTCTATACCTTTCTCCCGAACGCCTGCAACAGGAATTGGTACAGGAACGCATAAAACAGATGAATGTAAATCTCATCGCTATAGATGAAGCGCATTGCATCTCACAGTGGGGTCACGATTTTCGCCCGGCTTATCTTAACTTACAGGAACTGCGCAAACTTAAACCCGAGGTGCCTATTATGGCTTTAACGGCTTCTGCAACAAAGAAAGTAGTAGAAGATATTCAAAAAGAATTGTTGCTGCAAGATCCCGTGATTTTTAAAGAATCGCTGGCACGCAGGAATATTTCTTTTCAGGTTAGCTTTTCTGAAGATAAAATTTATAAAGTGCGCCAGGAGTTGGGAAAGAAAGCAGAAAGTGCAATTGTATATGTTAGAAGCCGCAAAGCAACTACAGAAATAGCACAGGAACTTCAATATTACGGCTACACCGCTCTGGCCTTTCACGGAGGATTATCGGCTAAGGAAAAATCGGCAAGATTAAAATCCTGGTTTTCTGAAGAGGTTAAAATAATGGTTGCCACTAATGCTTTTGGAATGGGGATAGATAAACCCAATGTAAGAAGTGTACTGCATTTACATCTGCCGGAAAGTATTGAAAGCTATTTTCAGGAGGCAGGGCGTGCCGGAAGAGACGGAAAACCAGCAAACGCTATTATTATTACCAACAAGAGCGACATTCCTTTATTAAAAAATCAGTTTTTAAGTTCTTTGCCCGATCTTCAGGACACGATTTTCATTTATAAAAAATTGCTGAGTTATTTTAGAATTGCCTTTGGGGAAGGTCCGGGAGAGACGCTGGATTTCAACTTTAGCGATTTTTGCCATCAGTATAAATTAAATGCCAACAAAGCTTTCAACACTTTGCAGTTGCTGGACCGGCTTAGTATAATAAATCTTTCGCAACAATATCAAAAAAAGGCGGCGTTACAGTTTATAATCTCAAATAAACATCTCCTGCATTATCTCGCGGAAAACAGCAAATTCGAAACGGTTGTAAAAGCAATACTTAGAAGCTATGGCGGAGCTTTTGAAAATAAAATCAGTTTGAATCTCGGGGATATTTCGCAAAAGTCAGGAGCTTCAGAAAAAGAAATCATAGCTATTCTCAAAGAATTGTATAAAGATAAATTAATAGATTTCGAGTACCGGGAAAATGATGCTGCGATTACTTTTTTGGTTCCGCGGGAAGACGAGAACAGCATTTTTCCATTTGCAAAAAATATTAAGTTGCAAGCTGAACACAAAACCGAAAAAATAGAAGCTCTTTTAGAATATGTAGCCAACGATAAAATTTGCCGAAGCAGGCAATTATTAAATTATTTTGGAGAAAACACCACCAAAGATTGTAGTATATGTTCTGTTTGTCAGCCAGAAAAAAAGAATTTTTCTAAACAAGAACTTCGAAAGATGTATGAAGCAATTGTGCTCGAACTTGAAAACGGAGCCAGGAATTCCAAGGAACTTTGCGAACAGCTTCCCTTTTCGGAGAAGGGAATTTTAGAAACCTTAAGACTGATGCTGGAAAAGGAAATAATTTCTCTAACCGGAACTAATTCCTATAAATTGAAACATTTATGACTTTGAATGATAACGGCACTTCTTTAACTAAATTAGAAAAATGAAAGATTTACGAATTGTATTTATGGGCACCCCGGAATTTGCAGTTTCCACTTTAAAGCAGATCTTAGAGGAAGGATACCACGTGGTGGGGGTAATTACAGCTCCGGACAGGCCTGCAGGAAGAGGCAGAAAACTGCAACATAGCGCGGTTAAAGAATTTGCTGAGGCGAAAGGCTTAAAAATATTACAACCTGTCAACCTGAAATCCGAAGATTTTCTAAGTGAATTGCGAAGCCTGAATGCCAATTTACAGGTTGTGGTGGCATTCAGAATGCTTCCAAAAGCGGTGTGGCAGATGCCGGAGTTAGGAACATTTAATCTGCACGCCTCTTTATTACCCCAATATCGCGGTGCAGCACCAATAAACTGGGCCATTATAAATGGAGAGAAATCAACAGGAGTATCAACCTTTTTTCTTGATGAAAAAATCGATACAGGTGAGATAATCTTACAGCAAGAAATACCCATTGAAAACAATGAAAACGCAGGCGAACTGCATGATAAATTGATGGTTGAAGGTGCAAAGCTTGTAGTAAAAACTCTTGAAGTCATCGCAAAAGGAGAGGTAAAAACTCAAACGCAAAATTTTGAATCTTCTCTTAAAGAAGCACCTAAATTAACTCCGGAAAACACACGAATAAACTGGAACGGGGACAGTGATGAAATAATTAATTTAATTCGCGGGTTAAATCCCTATCCTGCAGCCTGGAACTATCTTGTGATGCAGGATCAAAAAATGAGAATGAAAATCTACGATGGCTATTTTGAAGAAAAAGAGCATAATTTGGAGCGGGGTCAAATCTTTGAAGAAGAACGGCAGTTAAAAGTGGCTGTTATCGGCGGTTTTATTTGTATTGACGAACTTCAACTTCCGGGGAAGAGAAAAATGAAAACAAAAGAGCTTTTAAACGGATTTCATTTTGAAAAGGAAGCTCATCTTCTCTGAGGCCTTATCAGGCCTGTTAGTAGACAGAATTCCATAAAATTATGCCATTATTATTAACAAAAAGTTAAAGTTATCAACAAAAAAAGGCATTTCCCTTGATATTACTTGCATGAGTGAGAAATCCACATAAATTTGTAGAGCAAATTAACAGAATGTTTAACCAACAATTAATTTAAAATTCAAATTATGAACAAAACGGATTTAATCGACGCAATGGCTGAGCATGCCGGAGTTTCTAAAGCTGCGGCAAAAAAGGCATTGGAATCTTTCTTAGAAAATGTAGAGAAGTCTCTTAAAAAAGGAGACCGCGTTTCTTTAGTAGGTTTCGGATCCTGGTCAGTATCTAAAAGAGCTGCTCGTGAGGGTAGAAACCCACAAACCGGAAAAACCATTAAAATAGCTGCTAAAAATGTAGTGAAATTTAAAGCCGGTGCAGACTTGCAAAAAGCTGTAAACTAATCACAACATCAGTTTAAAAAAATCTAACCCTCCTACCGGAGGGTTTTTTTTTAATATTTTGTGAAATTATTTGAATTTTACAAATTAATCTTTAGTTTTAATAAAAACTTGGGAAACATGATCACGTTAAAACCTGCTAAAGGACTTCTTCTGGTAGCGGAACCTTCTATAATTGGAGATGTTTCCTTCAACCGGTCGGTTGTGCTGCTGGCAGAGCATTCAGAAAACGGATCTATTGGCTTCATCTTGAATAAAGTACTGGATTTTAAACTCAAAGATCTTATTCCAGAACTCAACAAAAGTTTCAAAATTTATAACGGTGGCCCTGTTGAACAGGATAATCTTTATTTCATTCACAAGGTTCCCGATCTTATTCCTTCCAGTATAGAAATTGCCGATGGTATTTACTGGGGCGGGAATTTTGAAGCTGTAAAAGAACTTATTCAAAAGGATTTGATCGATGAAAAGCAAATTCGTTTCTTCCTGGGATATTCGGGCTGGGACGGAG
>JBAVQO010000057.1:0-7780 GCA_049694135.1 Gillisia sp.
GGTAAGGCCTTCTTATGTTTTGGGAGGACAGGGAATGAAAATCGTGATAAATAAAGATGAGCTGGAAATGCACGTGGTAGATTTATTGCGTAAAATTCCAAACAACAAACTTCTTTTAGATCATTATCTAGATGGAGCCATAGAAGCGGAAGCCGATGCTATTTGCGATGGAGAGAATGTTTATATTATCGGGATCATGGAACATATTGAACCTTGCGGAATCCATTCCGGAGATTCCAATGCCTTACTTCCTCCGTTTAATCTGGGAGATTTGGTGCTTCAGCAAATTAAAGATCATACTCATAAGATCGCCCTCGCTTTAAACACCGTAGGACTTATAAATATACAGTTCGCCATCAAAGATGACAAGGTGTACATTATTGAAGCCAATCCAAGAGCTTCCAGAACGGTTCCTTTTATTGCAAAAGCCTATAAAGAGCCTTATGTAAATTATGCGACCAAAGTGATGTTGGGCGAAAAGAAACTGAGTGATTTCAAATTTAATCCGCAGTTACAGGGTTATGCGATTAAGCAGCCGGTATTTTCGTTCAATAAATTCCATAATGTGAATAAACAATTGGGCCCCGAAATGAAGAGTACCGGGGAAAGTATTTTGTTTATAGATAGCCTTCGCGACGATGACTTTTACGATTTATATGCGCGACGAAAAATGTATTTAAGCAAGTAGATATTGCAACATACAAGGTGCTTCAAAAAAGGCACTTTTAATAATAAAGCTGAAGTTGTCTGCCGCTAAGGAAGACACTTCAGCTTTTTTTTTAATTGAAAAAATAAACTGATGTAAATAAACTATTTCTTCTTACTTAACTCTATTACTTGAACAGCGTTACTGCCATCGGTTGATTTCCAAACCTGTTTATCTTTTTTGTTGGTAGTAACAATCCAGGTTTTGTCGAATTGTGATTTTTCGCCTTTTTTGTCGCCTGTTCCGGTAATGGTAAGATTGGTATCCTGTAAATTCCACTGAAAGGATTGAACATCGCTAAACTGGTTATTAAAAATATTATATTCAATACTTTTCTCGCCAGTTCCATTTTTGTTCAGGGTTATTTCTCCCGCGTTTCGCGTGGTAATGTCCTGACCCTTCATATTATTGACCTGGTATTTGTCTACATTCCAGGTCCCTACAATTTTTGGGCTGCAACTGGTTAAAATGGTTGCAAGGATTACTCCAATAAATAATGATTTCTTCATAACTTTATTTTTTTATAAAGATACTATAAAGCGGGAGTTTTCCCCAAGTCAGGACGTTTTGACTCCCAGGTTTCACTAAAATTTAGCAAATGAAAGAAACTGTTTTAACATTTGGAGGTGTATATGGAGGTTTAGCGGTAGTTTTTGGAGCTTTTGGTGCCCATGCTCTAAAAAAGAAATTTACAGAAGAACAATTGAAAAGTTTCGAAACTGGTGTAAAATATCAGATGTATCATTCGTTATTATTGATAATCTCCGGAATTACCTTTCCTTTTCTTGAGGCCACTCAACAGTTAATGGGCTGGTGCCTTATAATAGGCATCTTTTTATTCTCCTTCAGTATCTATGGCTTATGTATTAGCAGTGCGAATGGGAGGAAATTGAAATTTCTCGGTCCAGTAACGCCTCTTGGAGGAATACTTCTGGTGATCGCCTGGATATTGTTCACGCTGAACGTGATACAATTTGGAAGATTTTTATAAAAATCTTATTGTTCCATCCTAACGTGGTAGTCGTTTAACAGATGAACGTATTCTTCAGAAGAAAAATCGGTTTCATGAAACTCTATGTTTCTGTCCTTTTTCATCTTATTCCTTTTTATACTTTTTATAAATCGGCGGATATCGTCATCGGTTTTTAAGATCAAGCCGGGAACAGGAATAGAAACACCTTGATCATCTTTTGCCACCATGGTAAAATAAGAAGAGTTACAGTGTTTTTTGCGACCGCTTACGATATTTTCGGCTTCCACGCGTATCCCGATAACCATAGAACTTCTTCCTGCAAAATTTACCGAAGCTTTCAACGTTACTAATTCCCCGATCTCTATAGGATTTAAAAAATCTACCGTGTTTACACTGGCAGTCACACAATATGCCTGCGAATGTTTGGAGGCGCAAGCGAAGGCTATCTGGTCCAACAACATTAAAATATAACCGCCATGGATTTTGCCGTTGAAATTGGAATGGGAGGGAAGCATCAATTCTGAGATGGTTACCTGCGAATCTTCAATATTTTTAAACTCCTTAATCATTTTTATTTCCTTACGTGTGGAGATTCGGCTTCTTTTACTTTAGTAACAAAATAGCGGGTGTCTCCCCAAAACACGAAGGTACTATAGCGTTCGATATAACTCAGCTTTACATATTCCCCTTCATTTTCCTGAAGATGTTTTATAACCTCTTTATCTTTTTTCAATACTGAAAATTTGAATATTTGGGCTCCGCTGATTCCCTGACTTATTTCTCCTTCCCAGGTTTTGGAAATCACTCCTTTGCGACTGAATTTTATAAGTTCTCCGGTTCTGGTTCCTTCGCTGTAAGGCACAAAATAAATAAAAGCGAAGTATAGCAGGTACAGAACAAATATGCCGCCGAGGATGTAAAAAAGGATCTTTTTCATAAATCTTGGTTTATTTAGAAGGTTCTTTCAGGGTAAAAGTTTCTTCTTCTTCCTCCTCGTCGCCGTCGCCGTTTTCTGCCCTGGCAATCAATTTTTGATCCAGCTGCTTACTTGCTTTTGCACCCAATTTTTTGAGTTTTTCTACTCGTTTTATAAGATTTCCTTTGCCGGTGAGTTTTTTCATAGCGGTTTCGTAGCTGTTCTGCACTGTTCCTATCTGTCGGCCCACTTTCAGTAATTCATCGGTAAGATTGGTAAATTGATCGTATAAAGCACCTGCCTGCGTGGCAATATCTATGGCATTCTGCTTCTGTTTTTCATTCTGCCACATACTGTCGATGGTTTTTAGAACAGCCAGTAAGGTGGTAGGTGTAACAATAATAATGTTTTTATCGAACGCATCGTTGTACAAATTGGGATATTGGTTAGAGGCAATCGCGAAAGCAGCTTCTATAGGAATAAAAAGCAACACAAAATCGGGACTTTCCATTTGGTACAGCGTGTGATAATTCTTCTGGCTTAATTCATCAACGCGCCTTCTTACCGAGATCAAATGACTTTTTAAATGATTGATCTTTTCTTCATCATCGGTTTCGTTGCAGTAACGCTCGTAAGCATTGAGCGAAACCTTAGAATCCACAATCATTTTTTTGTCGCCCGGTAAATGGATCACCACATCGGGCATCACTCTTTTTCCTTCTTCCGTATTAAAACTCTGCTGTACAAAATATTCGCTGTCTTTCTGAAGTCCGCTGCGTTCCAACACCCTTTCCAGCACCATTTCGCCCCAATTCCCCTGCATTTTGGTATCTCCTTTAAGGGCTTTTGTGAGATTGGTGGCATCTGCGCTTATTTTCAGGCTCTGCTCGTTAAGGAACTTCAATTTTTCTCCCAGTTCGGCGTGCCGCTTTACAGAATCTGAATCGCTTTTGCTTACCTTATTTTCGAATTCTTTAATTTTTTCCTGAAGTGGTTCCAGAATATTTTTAATATTATCCTTGTTAAGCGTGGTGAATTTCTCTGATTTCTGTTCAAAGATTTTTTGTGCGAGATTCTCGAAGGTAACTTCAAATCTTTCCTGAAGTTTTTCTACCTCTTCTTTCTGCTCCCTATTTTTTTGCTGAAGATTTTCAAAATCTGCATTTCTTCGGGTTAATTCAGTGCTTAACAGATCTTTCTCTTTCCGAATAGATTCCCGTTCTTCTTCAATTTTTTGAAGAAGTTTTTCGGCATCTTGTTTTGCTTCAGAATTGATTGTTTTTAAATTATCTATCTGATTGTTAAACTGATTTTTATGGTCTTCAATCTGAAGTTTTAATTGATTATTCTGTTCTTCTATTTTGCTATAATTTCCTTTGTTTTTAAGAGTAGCAAAAACACTTCCAGCAATAGCTCCCAGCACTAAGGCGCTAATAAAAATAAGGGCATAAATAATAAACTCGTTCATAGAAACAAATTGGTTTTTCAAATATACTTATTTGAATTTCTTTTAAGAGGATAAATGAGGATTGGAAAAAAAAATTCTCAGGTTTTTATTTTGAAGGAGCGTAGATCTTCATCAAAAATTATCAGGTCGTCTGGAAAAAGACTTTTAAAAGTTCCATTTCTGAAGAGTTCTTCTGGAGTTCCGCTAATTACTTTCCCTTCCTTCATCAAAAGGATTTTATCGCACAGCTGAAGTGCAAGATTAAGTTCATGAGTAGCAAAAACGATGCTTTTGGAAGTTTTGCGGGTAAGTTCCTTCAGCAGTTTCAAAACGAATGCCTGATGGTAAATATCCAGATGTGTAGTGGGCTCGTCTAAAATTATGAGCGAGGTGTTTTGCGCCAGCGCCCTGGCGATCAATACTTTTTGTAGTTGCCCGTCGCTCAGCTCATAACATTTTTTCTCCGAGAGCGCCCGAACATTTACCAGATCTATCGCATTTTTTATTTCCCTGAGATCATTTCGGCTTAACGATCCCAACCAGTTGGTGTAAGGCTGCCTGCCAAGAGCAATAAGTTCAAAGACACTTAGATTTTTAGAAATAGGTTGCTCGGTAAGAACAAGACTTATAGATGCTGCTTTTTTTTCGGGAGAAAGAGTTTCCAAAATCTGGTTCTCAATTAAAACATCTCCCTTCAGATTTTCCTGAATTCCGCTAATGCTTCGCAGAAAAGTGGATTTTCCCACGCCATTTACTCCGATTACCGCTGTTAATTCTCCGGCATTGATTTCCACTTCAATATTTTCAGCAATAAGAAGGTCGCTTCCCTTTCTGCGGTAGCCAATGCTTAAATCTTTTGTTTTAAGAATCGTGTGAGCCATTTGAAAGCTTGTTCAGAATAAAAATTTGCGTTTGCGTACCAAAAGCCAGATCACCACCGGCGCGCCGATTAACGAAGTTATGGCATTAATAGGTAATGAATATTCGCTGCCCGGCAGCTGTGCCACTGTATCGCAGATCATCATAAGAATAGCACCTCCCATAATTACCGCCGGAAAAAGAATTTTATGATCGTTTGCGGGTATTACCTGTCTGATTAAATGCGGAACCGCAAGCCCTATAAAAGCAATCGGCCCTGCAAAGGCAGTAATACTCCCAGCCAGGAGACTTGTTGACAAAATAAGTAAAAACCGGTTTTTTTTAATATTTACTCCCAAACTGCTGGCGTAATGTTCGCCGAGCAACAGGGAATTCAAATCTTTCAGACAAAACACAGCCAACAAAAGACCGGTTAACCAGAAAAAACCGAGGATATCTACTTCGGGCCAGGATAAATTACCAATACTCCCAAACGACCAAAAGATGTACTGCTGAAGCTGAGCCGCGGGACTGAAATAAGCAAGAACACTTACTACTGCGGCTGTTAAACTGGCAAACATCAGACCTATTATTAAAATTGCCATGGTATCCTTCAATTTTGAAGAGGCAGTTAACACAGCGAACAACACCAGCAGGCTTCCCAGGCTGGCAGCAATTACCAGACTCCATTTAGAAATCAGCGCAATTCCGAAGATGCCACCGAAAACCGAGGCACCCATTAAAACCAACGCCACACCCAAACTGGCACCGCTGCTTAAACCAAGGACATATGGCCCTGCCAACGGGTTTCTGAATAAGGTCTGCATCAGCAGGCCGCTTACCGCCAGACCAGAACCGGTTAAAATGGCGGTAAAAACCTTTGGTAGCCTGTATTCAAGAACAATATATTTAAAGGTTTCTGATACAGATCCCGAATGAAAAAGTGCACCAAAAATATCCATAACAGGAATGTTTATAGAGCCGGAGCTGATATTGATAAAGATCATAATAACAACAGTCAGCAACAGCGACCAAAGCAATATGTTATTTTTATTATTCCTGTTCATTTCTTTAAAGGTGTAAAAAATACAGGATTATAATCTGGTAAAATATCGGGATGAAAAATGTGAATTAAATCCTTAAGGACCAAATCTGGCCGGGAAGGTGCCAGTTCATAATATAAAACACCACCTGTTTTTCCTGTGGTATTGCTGTACGTAAAAACCTTATGGTTCTGAACCGCTTTAAATTCTTTGTAGTGCGGCGAAGCCTGAAGCAATTGTGAGTAGGATTTAAATTGGCCCGGCGCGATCCAGAAATCGGCCTTTTGGCCAGTATTTAATACGGTTTCAAAAGCCAGGGAACGGCTGCCATGCCCGTGTGTGTTTTTAAAGATATAATTGGCATTTGCATCTTTTATAAATTGCGCCTGCCAGGAATTTCCATAGGGAACAAACCATTGATCTTTAAAAACAGAACCACTCAATACGCTGGGGGAATTTGGTGCCAACTTCGCAAGTTCTTTTGCCTGATGGTAACTTTGGGCTATTTCGTTAAAGATATGCTCTGCTTCAGCCGATTTGTTGTAGAATGCTCCAAAAAATTTGATCCATTCTGCTTTTCCTAAAGGAGATTCTTCTACCCAATCGCCATCAAAAACCACAGGAATTCCCGTCTTTTGAACAAGTTGAAGGCTTTTGTTATTCCCGTTTACCGCGAAACCAATCACCACATCGGGATGTTGAGCGATTAAAACTTCGGTATTAATATCTTCGTTTTTTCCCAATTCGTGAACCTTTCCTTCTTCAATGCGTTTCCTGGTTTTTTTAGAGGAGATATAGTTAAGGCCCGGAAAACCTACAAGTGTGTTTTCTTTTTCAAGAGCTTCCAGAGAAGGAATCTGCGTTGTTGAAGTCAAAACAATTTTTTTTACCGGGATTTCCACTTTTTGATCATACTCTATATTCGGGGGAATTTGTGCTCCCTTTCGATATAACAGGTAAGTAAAAGTTTTATCGGCACCTGGCCAGGGATTCCTGACCTTCAGAATCTTAAAACTTTTATAATCAACAACCGAAAATCCCTGCGCATATTTTATTTCCAGTGTGTCGCCTTTTTTCTGAAAAGAATCAGATTCTTTTTTGTTCCTGCTATTGCAGGAGAGCAAGAAAAAGGAAAGAAGAATCGGTACCAGAACTCTAAACATACGTTTCTTTTGAAACATCAAAAGTAAGATTATTTAAAATTTTAACTTCTAAGAAAAAGAAATGATTATTTTCGCATTGAAATTTTGGTTTGATGAAGATATTTCTTCATCGATTAAAAGGGAATCAGGAAGAAAGCCTGAGCTGTTCCCGCAACTGTAAGCTTTGTCCGCAAGGATGCCTGTTGTTACACTTCGATACCACTGTCTTAAAGACGGGAAGGTAAAACAACAGGACGCGAGCCAGGAGACCTGCCAATATTCACCAAATGTCAAACTTTCGGGACAAAAGTTTGGTGTAGGATACTACATCTTTTTTTCCTGGCAATATTTTTATTTATGCTGAATAAAATATTTTTTTGTGCGGCCTTATTCCTGGGGTTTTCACAAACATTTGCCCAACAGGACACCACGGTTCATGCTTTGGAAGAAGTAGTGCTAATCGATTCAAAATTCAAACTGAAACGAGAAAACAGCGGAAAAGTGGTTACCAAAATTACCGCTAAAGAATTACAGAACCACCTGGGGCAAAGCCTGCCCGAAGTGCTGAACAGCGTAAGCGGGATAGAAATTAGCGGAGCCCGAAGCAGTCAGGGCCAAAATCTGGGATTTTATGTTCGCGGGGGAAGAAATCGGCAAGTGGTAATACTGGTGGATGGAGTGCAGTTAAACGATCC
>JBAVQO010000058.1:0-2560 GCA_049694135.1 Gillisia sp.
ATATGAGCCTTTATGAACTCGTTTCCGCTTACAGCGCTTTCGTGAATGAAGGGGTGTATGTAAAACCGGTAATCGTTAACCGGATTGAAGATAAAAATGGCACAGTTCTATATCAACATGTACCTGAGACTAAAGATGTCATGAGTAAGGAAACGGCTTATGTTACTATCAATTTATTAGAAGGAGTTACCCAATCTGGAACAGGAAGAAGGCTGAGAGGTACTTACGCAGCAAATTCCCCGCAGTACAAAAGAGCGGTAACAGGATATCCGTACGATTTTAAGAATCCCATAGCCGGAAAGACCGGAACCACTCAAAATCAGAGTGACGGCTGGTTTATGGGGATGGTACCTAATCTGGTAACCGGTGTGTGGGTTGGAGGAGAGGACCGCTCTATACATTTTCCAACCATTACTTATGGACAGGGTGCTACCATGGCACTTCCTATCTGGGGAATGTATATGAAAAAGATTTATGCCGATAAAGATCTCGATGTTTCTTCCGGAGCTTTTCCCCGGCCCGAGAATTTATCTATTGAAACAGACTGTGACGCCTACAGTAAACGAGGTAAAAAAACACAGGCAATCCCAGACGAACTGGATTTTTAATTGCGGGTCTTTGGATGTGGTGAACTCATGTTGAATAGAAATATTCCAAAGATCTATAGTTGCTGTTTTTGAACAATCTCCATTTGCGGTTCTTCTCTGTTATTTCTATGCCGAAATTCACTTTAAGAAAACGTTGTAGTACGCTCATGAATTTTGTAAATTTCGGCAAACGAAAAATTCATGATCAAAAAAACAGTAAACAGTGTTCAGGAGGCCTTGGAAGGTGTTGAAGATGGCATGACGCTAATGTTGGGAGGCTTTGGACTTTGTGGCATTCCCGAAAATTCTATTGCCGAGCTGGTGCGGCTGAACGTCAAAAACCTTACCTGTATCTCCAACAATGCAGGAGTAGATGATTTTGGGCTGGGGCTTTTACTTCAGAAAAAGCAAATAGATCGTATGATTTCCTCGTATGTTGGCGAAAATGCTGAATTTGAACGTCAAATGTTGCACGGCGAACTGGATGTAGAACTAACTCCACAGGGAACTCTGGCCGCCAAGTGTCAGGCGGCACAACAGGGCTTTCCGGCAGTTTATACTCCTGCCGGTTACGGAACCGAAGTAGCCGAAGGCAAAGAAACCAGGGAATTTAACGGAAAAATGTTCGTTTTAGAAGAAGCTTATAAAGCCGATTTTGCTTTTGTAAAAGCCTGGAAGGGAGATGAAGCCGGAAACCTTATATTTAAAGGTACAGCGCGAAATTTTAACCCTCTCATGTGCGGTGCGGCCAAAGTTACGGTTGTTGAGGTAGAAGAACTGGTAAAACCGGGCGAACTGGACCCAAATCAGATCCATATTCCCGGAATTTTTGTACAAAGAATTTTCCAGGGTAAAAATTACGAAAAGCGAATCGAGCAAAGAACAGTAAGACAAAAAGTATAAGTATGGCATTGGATAAAAACGGAATCGCCCAGCGAATTGCGAAAGAGGTAAAAGACGGATATTACGTAAACCTGGGAATTGGAATTCCTACGTTAGTAGCAAATTTTGTAAGAGATGACATTCAGGTGGAATTCCAAAGTGAAAACGGCATTTTGGGAATGGGACCTTTTCCTTTTGAAGGAGAAGAAGATGCCGATTTAATAAATGCAGGGAAACAAACCATCACAGCGCTACCCGGGGCAAGTTTTTTCGATTCGGCCATGAGTTTCGGAATGATTCGCGGTAAACATGTAGATCTCACTATTTTAGGAGCGATGGAAGTTGCCGAAAACGGTGACATTGCCAACTGGAAAATTCCCGGAAAAATGGTAAAAGGAATGGGAGGCGCGATGGATCTCGTGGCTTCGGCCGAGAATATTATCGTGGCTATGATGCATACTAACAGAGAGGGAGAATCCAAACTGCTGAAGCGTTGCACCTTACCCTTGACAGGAGTGGGTTGTGTGACCAAAATAGTGACAAACCTTGCGGTAATTGAAGTGACCCTCGAGGGATTCAAATTGTTAGAAAGAGCTCCGGGAGTAAGTGTTGAAGAAATTGAAAAAGCAACCGAAGGAACTTTAATAGTAGAAGGTGATGTTCCGGAAATGGAAATATAAAAGAAATTACTTCTTTCCCTGATGCATTCCCGACTTTAGACACTTCCACAAAAAAAAACCGCTCTCTCAAAGAACGGTTTTTAGATAATTTTAATTGGAAATTAAATCATTCCGTTGGCCTCAACCCATTTAAACTGATGAACATCTTGCGGAACAGCAATTCTGTTTGCGATACGGGTCATTCTTTCAGGTAAAGCAGCCAGGTAATCTCTTGCTTTTTCGGCCTCATCGGTAAGAGAGGTGAATTTATCTATTTGCCAGTACTCGTTCAATTTTTGTAAAATATCTATATAATCGAAGGTGGTATAGACTCCCAATCGTTGGGCTGCATTCGAAAAATTCTCGAAAGCATCTGCGATTCCCTGCCCGGATTCCCGAATAAATTGAGCGGGCATTACAATCTTTTTCTTC
>JBAVQO010000059.1:0-1569 GCA_049694135.1 Gillisia sp.
GGAGAATCTACACTTCTAAGATCGGCAGAACCTTCATATCCACCACCACCACCTGTACCAAAAGATACGTAAACAGCGGTAGAAAGGCTGGTGTTTTCATTGATATCCCAGTAGTGGTTTAAAGAGATCTCAGGTTTATGATAAAAGTTATCCTGAACGTGGTATACCTGTCCATTTAAATACCCCCAGTCTCCGTTGAACCTAATTCCGCGATCGCTTTTTTCATAATCCTCCACAGAATATCTTGTCTCACGCTGTCCGTGACGTTGTGGAGCACCAAACATCGTTAAGGATAGAGTCTGATTTTCAGATATTTTTTTAGAAATATTAAGGAAATAGCTGTAGCCTTCGAATTCAAGGCCATCTGCAAAACGAGCTCCGGTAGTTTGTGAAGCAGACACCGTTGCTGCCCATCCGTTTTCGTTCATACCTGTAGCTACGGTCGCACCAAATTTTTCCAATCCGTCGTTTCCTGTCTCTGCCACTACACTACCTCCTTTTTCCATGTCGGTAGATTTAGTAACGATGTTAACAGTACCCCCCACAGAAGGTACCGCAACTTTGGAAGCACCAAGACCTCTTTGAACCTGCATTGTACGGGTTACATCTGAAAGTCCGGCCCAGTTACTCCAGTAAACGTGACCATTTTCCATATCGTTTACAGGAACCCCGTTTATCATAACCGCGATGTTTTCAGAATTAAAACCTCTCAATCTCATTTCAGCATCTCCAAATCCACCCCCAGATTTAGTTACATAAACCCCAGGTGTGGTCTTAAGGATTTCAGGAAATTCCTGGTTTCCCAGTTTAGTTTCGATTTCTTTTGTATGAATAGTTGAAACAGCAACCGGCGTTTTACGATCTATAGCAAGAGAAAATCCTGTTACTACAATTTCGTCAAGCGCATTATTGTCAGGATTCAAAACAATCTTCCCAACATCTTTTGTTCCACCGGAAATCTCAAAATTGATAGATTTAGTTACATACCCAACAAAACTTATTTGCAAGACTCCGGAAGATTTTTTTACATCTAAAGTAAATTTCCCATCGAAATCTGTAACGGTACCGGTATTAGTGCCTACCACGCGAATATTCGCACCTGGTAACGGTCCATTCATGTCAGAATCTATCACCGTACCGGTAAGAGTTCCTTGAGCAAAAATTGTAGCAGAAGTTAAAAACAACGCTAGAGCTAATAATCTCCTCATGTGTAATTTGTTTATTTTTTGGTTTATAAAATTCACGGCAAAAGAACTCAATTAACCCATAGGAAACTTTAACGGAATGTTAAGAATTGGATTTTTAACACCTTTGCCACGAACAAACATAGAACAATCTCACAAACAATTGAAGATGTGGAAAGTAAAAATACTAACGTTTTATTAACAATTGGTTAACTTACTACTCCAGATAGGACTTTAAAAGATTTTGAGTAGAACTGTCATGATCCTGAATATTCGCCTGATGTATCTCATCAAGAATTTTAGAGGCCAGTTGCTTCCCAAGTTCTACTCCCCACTGATCATAGCTGAATATATTCCAAATCACTCCCTGTACAAAAATTCGATG
>JBAVQO010000060.1:0-2099 GCA_049694135.1 Gillisia sp.
ATGTAACGCCGCAGAGGACTCTTTTTCCTGCATTGTATTCGCGAGCTGCGTGACCGGAAAGATATCCCCGAATAACCATTTCCACCTTAAAAGGTTCGCATTTTATTCCCACCGCCACATTCGGATCGGGAGCAGCCAGCAGCCAGTTAGGAACAATATCTTCAGTATCCTTCATCATTTTTGTGGCGATCTGATTCAGGATTTGTCCTTTGTAAGGAATACCTTTAGGCATTACCACATCGAAAGCCGAAAGCCTGTCGGTAGCGATGATTACCAGCCTATCGTTTTCAAGTTCGTAAACCTCACGAACTTTTCCCTTATAAACAGATTTTTGTCCGGGAAAATTATAATTTGTACTTGTAATGGTATTTTTCATAAAACCTGAATCTAAACTATTCCTGATGTTCGATGGCTTTGTACGCCGCGATTACTTTTTTAACGAGCCTGTGGCGAATAACGTCTTTATCGTCCAGGTAAACCATCCCAATTCCTTTCACTTCCTTAAGTACGAGTAACGCCTCTTTTAATCCCGATACCACCCGCCGTGGTAAATCGATCTGGCCGGGATCGCCGGTGATCATAAATTTTGCATTTTTACCCATGCGTGTTAAAAACATTTTCATTTGGGCGTGGGTGGTATTTTGTGCTTCATCAAGAATCACAAAGGCATTATCTAAGGTTCGGCCTCGCATAAAAGCAAGTGGCGCGATTTGTATAACTCCTTTTTCGATAAAGACTTCTAGCTTTTCGTGGGGAATCATATCCCGCAGCGCATCGTACAAGGGCTGCATATACGGATCGAGTTTTTCTTTAAGATCCCCTGGTAGAAATCCGAGGTTTTCACCCGCTTCCACTGCGGGACGGGTAAGAATAATCCTCTTCACCTGTTTTTCCTTTAGCGCTTTTACCGCGAGGGCCACTCCCGTGTAAGTTTTTCCTGTTCCTGCAGGGCCAATGGCAAAAACAAGATCGTTTTTCTTGGTAAGATCTACCAATTTACGCTGATTGGCGGTCTGGGCTTTTATAAGTTTCCCTCCTACTCCGTGAACCAGGGTTTCTCCGCTTTCGGCCGAAGTAGAATAATCGTCGCGGCTATTGCTGGTAAGCACTCTTTCAATCACATTTTCATCCAGCTTATTGAATTTAACGAAATGGTCCATGAGCATCGTGAACCGCCGGTCGAATTCTTCCAGCATCTCTTCATCTCCATAAACCATGATCCGGCTGCCGCGTGCTACAATCTTAAGTTTGGGAAAATATTTTTTTAGAAGTTCAATATGTTCATTTTGCTGCCCAAAAAATTCTCTGGGACTAATTTCTGAAAGTTCAATGATGAGTTCGTTCAAAAGCTGTGAAGTTTATGATTAATTTTCATTTACGGGACCATAATTATTTGCTTCGCCAATTTCGTAATTCTGCTTTTTTAAGTGAGCTATTTGCAGATATTCTTTTATTTTTACACGGCCTATTGAGTGAAATAAATTTATCTTAGCCTGTTATACAAACTTACATAAAATAAAACGCTACCACCTTAAAAAAATATTAACAATTGCCTATGGCCATCATTACTTTAACGACCGATTTTGGAGAAAAAGATCATTTTGCCGGTGCAGTTAAAGGAACTATTTATTCCGAAATAGAAAATGTGAGAATTGTTGATATTTCGCATTCAATTTCTCCTTTTCATATTACTGAAGCGGCATACATCATAAAAAATGCCTATAAATGTTTTCCCAAAGGAAGCATTCACATTATCGGGATAGATTCTGAACTCACTCCAGAGAACAAACATCTGGCGGTATTGCTCGATGATCATTATTTTATTTGTGCCAATAATGGTATCCTTTCCCTTATAGCTTCAGAAATAAAACCTGAAAAGATCGTAGAAATTAACATTCATAATACCGTGGAAACTAACTTTCCGGTCCTCGATGTGTTTGTAACGGTGGCAGCGCACATTGCCCGTGGCGGAACTTTAGAAGTTATAGGAAAAAACGTGGAGAATCTGGCTTATTTGAGAGATGTAAATCCTTATGTGAATTCTGAAAAAAACCAGATAATCGGCCATGTAATTTATATAGATAACTACGGAAATGTGG
>JBAVQO010000061.1:0-7723 GCA_049694135.1 Gillisia sp.
GGGTTAGTTTTAACCGGCGTACCCTTCAATTATATAAGGCCGATCAAAATACTGTGCGGGACATAAATTCTACCTATGTTCATATTCCCCTTCTTCTTAAATTTTCGGCTGACAGACTTAACAATCTTCGCCCTTTCGTAGTAGGTGGTTTATCTACTTCACTAAATTTATCAAGCAACGAAAACAATCCAGACGACAACAGTGCGGGCCAGTTCAGAATGACAACTAATACTTATTACTATGAGATTGGCGTGGGAATCGATCTTTATTTCTACTATTTTAAATTTTCTCCAAGTTTAAGAGGCGTTTTTGCAATCAATAACGAATTAGTACCAGATGCCGATCCTAATAGTATTTATACAGGAAACGTCTCTAAAATGTCCAGCCGCGGAATCTTTCTCAATTTTACTTTCCAGTAAAATTACTTCTTTTAAATTCGCTTAAAAATATTGAAGTTGCCATAGCGACATTCAGGCTTTCTGTTTGCTTTATTTTTCCAAACTGCGGAATATGAAGTTTAAGCTGAATCAAATTCTCCACTTGTTCTGAAATGCCGTTAGCCTCGTTACCCATTACAAGAAGACCTTTTAAAGGAAGCGTGGCCCTATAAATATTTTCACCTTCTAAAAAGCTGCCTATTATTGGTAGGTTTATCTTATCAATAAATCTCGGCAGATCTTCGTAAAAAATCCTGACTCTGGCGATGCTCCCCATAGTGGCTTGAACCACTTTGGGGTTATAACAATCCACGGTATCCTTCGAGCAAACAAGCGTTTCTACACCAAACCAATCACACAATCTTATGATAGTTCCCAGATTTCCAGGATCCCGGACCCCATCTAGAGCAAGAATAAATTCTTCTTCAGAAGATTTAAATATGCTCTGCGGGATTTTGAAAATTCCTACTGCAACCTGAGGCGTAATGAGATTGCTGATTCTCTTTAACTCTTCTTCATTTATAAAATGTGTTTTCTCTTTTGGAGAAGAGAAAATATCCTGGGTAGTAAAGAGTTTAAAAAGTTCTATTTCTGAATCTAGTAGGTCGTTAATACCCTTTATTCCTTCAACTGCAAACAACCCGCTTCTTAGTCTTCCCTTTTTTTGTTGAAGACTGGATATTAGTTTAATTTGGCTTTTGCTTACCATGCAAATAATGTATTTTTGGAACCTTAATCCACTTTATTGAGACGGCTTTCTGCAAAAATATCGTTATTTATTTTAATCCCGGTAATCTTATTTTCCTGTAATGCCGTTAAAAGGGTTCCGGAAGACAAATCACTGCTGACAGAAAATACAATTATTTTAAATGGCGAAAAAATAAAAGACCCTCGCATTTACAATCAGTTGTATCAAAAACCTAATACCAGGCTGCTGGGAGTGCCGCTCCAACTGAACTTTTATAATCTTGCAAAAGCAAATCCTGATTCTTCATTTTCAAAATGGTTATATAAAAAACCGAACAGGCTGGACCACCTAATTAATATCTATTCTGAAAAACAGGTAGAAAAAATGCGGGAATCGTACATCAATATTAACGAATGGATAAAAAAAACTGGGGAAGCTCCTGTCATTATAAATAAAGATCTTGCCAAGAAATCGGTGAACCGTCTGGAATCCTGGTATTTTAACAACGGTTGGTTTAATGCCAAAGCCGACTATACTATACAGCCTGAAGAAAATAAAAGAGGAAAAATCACATATAACGTAACCACTCATCAACCTTATATAGTAGATTCTATAAAACAAAAAATAAGTTCCCGGGTGATCGATTCTTTATATCAGGAAAACAGCAAAGAATCTGAAATAAAACCCGGTGTACAATACAATACGCTGGATTTTAACGCAGAAAGAGACCGGCTAACGTCCCTCTTTAGAAATTCCGGAGTTTACAATTTCGATCAGGAATATATCACTTTTATTGCAGACACTGTTAATACCAGCCATAAAGTGAATGCCACGGTTGTTATTAAAAACCGCGAAATCACCCAAAACGACACTACCGGCAGAGTTCCTTTTAAGATACACACCATTAGCAAAGTGAATGTTTTTACAGATTACACTTTTAATAATCGTTACAAACCCGTCTCTGACAGCATACATTACAACGGATATAACATCTACAGCTTTGATGAACTAAATTATAAACCCAAGGCTATTACAGACGCCATTTTTATAAAACCCGGAGAAATATTCAGAGACAGGGACCGCACTCGAACGTACAACAGAATGAGCTCTCTGCGCGTGTTTAAATATCCCAATATAGAGTACACTCCAGATCCGGCAGACAGTACAAACTCAGATCTTGTCGCCAACATTTTTCTCACTCCCCAGCAAAAATATTCTCTGGGCTTCGATTTTGATGTTTCCCAAAGCAATATTCAGGACTTCGGAATAGGATTCGGAGGCTCGCTGCTGATTCGGAATGTTTTTAAAGGCGCCGAAACATTCGAGATTTCCGGACGCGGAAGTGTGGGATCTTCATCAGATGCCGCAAAAGGAAGTTCGAAAGACCGATTTTTTAATATTTCTGAAGTAGGGGCCGACGTAAAACTCACTTTCCCACGGATTTTTTTACCGTTTAACACCGAAAAAATTATTCCGAAGTATATGTCACCCTTTACGAGCTTGAGTGTAGGTTTAAGCACGCAAAACAATATTGGACTTGATAAGCAAAACCTTAATGGAATCCTGAATTATCGCTGGCAACCCTCTAAAGTGCTTTCCGACAGGTTCGATCTTTTAAACATTCAGTACGTTCGCAACCTCAATACAGCCAACTACTTTAATGTCTATAGAAATTCCTATAACAATCTTAATAACATCGTACAATCGGGGAATGTGGTTACAAATCCCGCATATTTGAATGAAAATGGATTGCTTTCTATCCCCAAGGGCGCCAATAACTTTATTAAAGATGTTACCGAAGGAAATCCGGAAACTTCAGGAATAACCACTGCTCAAAAACAAATTGTAAACAACATCAAAGAACGCAAAGATAGGTTGACAGAAGATAATTTGATCTTTGCCAGTAACTTCACTTACCTCCGCAACAACAAAGAAAATTTGTATGACGATGATTTTTCCAGGTTCAGATTCAAAATTGAGTCTGCAGGAAATTTTCTTTCTGCACTTTCAAAAATAACCGGGGCTCCAAAAAATGAACAGGGAAACTACGATGTGGTGGGAGTAAACTTTTCGCAGTACATAAAAACAGAAATAGACTATATAAAACATTGGGATCTCGGGCATAAAAATATTTTTGCGCTGCGCGCTTTTGGCGGAGTGGCCATTCCTTACGGTAATGCCAACAGCATCCCTTTTATTCGAAGTTTTTTTGCAGGCGGCCCCAACGATAATCGCGCCTGGCAGGCATACGATCTTGGTCCCGGCAGTACCGGCGGAAGAAATGAATTTAACGAAGCCAACATGAAACTGGCTTTTAATGCCGAATATCGGTATAATCTTTTCGGATCTTTAAACAGTGCTTTCTTTATAGATGTAGGCAACATCTGGAACGTACTGGATATCGTAAAAGATCCTGCTGCCACATTTACCTCTTTTTCAGATTTAAAAGATATTGCAGTAGGTTCCGGTTTGGGTTTAAGATACGATTTTGGCTTTTTTGTACTTCGCTTCGATATGGGCTTTAAAACCTACGATCCGTCTAAACAATTAGGAAATCGATGGTTTACAGAATACAACTTGGCCCATGCCGTTTTTAATGTAGGTATTAATTATCCCTTCTAACCAAACTAAATTTCTTATTTTTGTACTTCTAATTTTGAAATTAATTATTTATGAGCCATAATATCAAACCGGGAGTTGCAACAGGAAAGGAAGTACAGGAAATTTTTAAATATGCCAAGAGCAAAGGATTTGCTATTCCAGGCGTAAACGTTACCGGATCCAACACCATTAATGCCGTTTTAGAAACCGCTGCAGAACTTAATTCTCCAGTAATTGTTCAATTTTCCAACGGCGGCGCATATTTTAATGCAGGAAAAGGACTTTCCAATGAAAATCAGCAGGCAGCTATTGCCGGAGGCGTGGCAGGTGCCAAACACGTGCACGAACTTGCAAAATTGTACGGAGCTACCGTTATTTTACATACAGATCACTGCGCTAAAAAGTTATTACCCTGGATCGACGGTCTTTTAACGGCCAGCGAAAAACATTTTGAGCAATTCGGGAAACCCCTTTTCAGCTCACATATGATCGATCTTTCTGAAGAGCCTTTGGAAGAAAATATCGAATTATGCAAAAAATATCTGCAGCGCATGAGTAAAATGGGAATGACGCTGGAAATAGAGCTTGGAGTAACCGGTGGCGAAGAAGATGGAGTAGATAACTCTGATGTAGATGATTCTAAACTATATACCCAACCAGAAGAAGTAGCTTACGCTTATGAAGAATTAAGTAAAGTAAGCGATCAATTTACGATCGCTGCTGCCTTTGGTAATGTTCACGGGGTTTATAAACCCGGAAACGTAAAACTTACTCCCAAGATCCTGAAAAATTCTCAGGAATTTATAACCAAAAAATATAACGTAGAAGAAAACCATATAGACTTCGTGTTTCACGGGGGAAGCGGTTCTACCGTCGAAGAAATTCGTGAAGCCATTGGATACGGAGTAGTTAAAATGAATATCGACACCGATCTTCAGTATGCATTTACCGAAGGAATTCGTGATTATATGAGTGGCAAAAAAGACTATTTAGCCTCACAAATAGGAAATCCTGAAGGAGCAGATTCCCCTAACAAAAAATATTACGATCCCAGAGTGTGGTTACGCGCCGGAGAATTAACTTTTAAAACAAGGCTTAAAAAAGCTTTTGAAGATCTTAATAACATTAATACTCTTTAAATAACAACCGGCTGAAATTACCTTATAATTTCAGCCTTTTTTATTGTAAAAACTTCAACTTTGCGGTTGAACCCTGAAATACAAATCATATGGCCTGGTTTAAAAGAACACAAAAAGGAATTCAGACTCCTACCGAACAAAAGAAGGATGTGCCTAAAGGATTATGGTATAAATCGCCCACAGGAAAAATTGTGGATGCTGAACAGTTGGCAAATAATTTCTACGTAAGTCCTGAAGATGGATATCATGTACGAATTGGTAGCCAGGAATATTTCAAAATTCTTTTTGACGAAAACACGTTTAAGGAATTAGATAAGGACATCACCTCGAAAGATCCTTTGAAATTTGAAGATACAACCAAATACACAGACCGCCTTAAGGCTGCACAAGAAAAAACGGGCCTGAAAGATGCCGTTCGCACTGCGGTGGGAAAATCAAAAGGAAAAGATTTGGTAATTGCCTGTATGGATTTCAAATTTATAGGAGGTTCTATGGGATCTGTCGTAGGCGAAAAAATTGCCCGTGCCGCAGATTATTCTATAGAACATAAAATTCCATTGCTCATAATCTCAAAGTCTGGGGGTGCAAGAATGATGGAAGCCGCGCTTTCTCTCATGCAATTAGCAAAAACTTCTGCAAAACTGGCGCAGTTGGCAGAAGCTAAAATTCCGTATATCTCTTTGTGTACAGATCCTACCACAGGAGGAACCACAGCCTCTTTCGCAATGTTGGGAGATATCAATATTTCTGAACCCGGTGCACTTATTGGCTTTGCAGGACCCCGTGTGGTTAAAGATACCACAGGGCAGGAATTACCTAAAGACTTTCAAACCGCTGAATTTCTTGAAGAACATGGATTTTTGGATTTTATAACTCCGAGATCTGAATTAAAAGATAAAATCAATCTTTATCTCGATCTGGTTCTTAATCAACCTGTAAGAGGATAAAAATTTCAGGAGGCTACAGCTAATTATCTGATTAAAAGCTGTTGCTTTTGCAAAAAAAAAGTATCTTTGCCGCCTGGCAGAAAACTGTCAATACATAAAAATCATTAAAATTAATATTGGAATGTATTTAACAAAAGAAGAAAAACAAGACCTGTTTGCAAAACACGGAAAAGGTAAAAACGATACCGGTTCCACAGAAGGTCAAATCGCATTGTTCACTCAGCGAATCTCGCATCTTTCCGACCATTTAAAAAATAACAGGAAAGATTTTAATACAGAACGCGCCCTGGTGCGTTTAGTAGGAAAAAGAAGAAGCCTGCTGGACTATTTAATGAAGAAAGATATTATGAGATATCGTGCTATCGTTAAAGAATTAGGATTAAGAAAATAAGATTCAGGGGCGATTTTTCGCCCCTTTTTTGTATTTTAAACTTCGCTCATAAATTTACTGTCACCTGTAAAAGGTGGTTTTTCATTGGTCAAACAACAACTACACAACAACACAACTTGTTTGCCTTTTCGGGCAAAGACCATTGTATAACATAATTCGCTTTTTTATCGCGGATTATAATTTTTTAAAATATTATGATTCCACAAACATTTAAAGAGGTTATCGATCTTGGAGATGGAAGAGAAATCTCGATCGAAACCGGAAAATTAGCAAAACAGGCTCATGGATCTGTGGTAGTGCAAATGGGAAATGCCATGTTGCTGTGTACCGTTGTGTCCTCCTATACTCCAACCACGATGGATTTTTTTCCATTAACGCTGGATTACAGAGAGAAATTTGCTGCTGCAGGACGTTATCCCGGCGGGTTCTTTAAACGAGAAGCACGCCCAAGTACCGAAGAAATTCTGGTAATGCGTCTCGTAGATAGAGTACTTAGACCTTTATTTCCAAAAGATTACAAATTTGAGACTCAGGTAATGATTCAACTGATGTCTCATGACGACGACGTAATGCCTGATGCACTTGCCGGATTAGCGGCATCGGCAGCTATTCAACTTTCTGATATTCCTTTTGAAACGCCTATTTCTGAAGTACGAGTTGCGCGTATAAACGGCGAATTTGTAATAAATCCAAGCCGTTCTCAGATGAAAGATGCAGATATGGACCTAATGGTAGGTGCTTCTGCAGATTCTGTTTCTATGGTAGAAGGCGAAATGAAGGAATGTTCTGAAGAAGAAATGGCAGATGCCATAAAATTTGCCCATGAAGCTATAAAAGAGCAGTGTAAGGCACAGCTCAGACTCGTAGAAGCAGTTGGTAAAAAAGAACCACGTGCATACGAAGTTGCTCGTACCGATGAAGATATTCAGAAAAAAGTTCACGATGCCACTTATCAGAAAGCATATGACATCGCTAAAAGCGGGACCAGCAAACATGAAAGATCTGAAGCTTTTTCCAATTTAAAAGAAGAAGTAAAAGGGCTTTTTACAGAAGAAGAACTGGAAGAAAACGGAAGCCTTGTTTCTAAATATTTCGCCGAAGCTCAAAAATCGGCTGTACGAGACCTTACTTTAAAAGAAGGAATTCGTCTGGATGGCAGAAAAACCACAGAAATCCGTCCTATTTGGTGTGAAGTGGCATATTTGCCTTCTACTCACGGTTCGGCTATCTTTACCCGGGGAGAAACACAGGCTTTAGCAACTGTAACTTTGGGAACTTCAAGAGAAGCCAATCAAATCGATCTTCCAACTTATCAGGGAGAAGAAACTTTCTATTTGCACTATAATTTCCCTCCTTTTTCTACCGGAGAAGCCTACCCTATTCGAGGCACGTCAAGAAGAGAAATTGGACACGGAAACCTGGCACAACGCGCATTAAAGGGAATGATTCCTGCCGATTGTCCTTACACCGTAAGAGTGGTTTCTGAAGTGCTGGAATCAAACGGATCCTCTTCTATGGCA
>JBAVQO010000062.1:0-3801 GCA_049694135.1 Gillisia sp.
TCATTCCCCTGGCATTTATATGTTGAAGCATTAAGGTCATCATTTCAGGATTATTCATCAAGGATTGCATCATGGCAGAACTGTCTTTCATGTTCATCCCCATTCCCCGGTTCATTCTATTCCCGGAATTTCCCATCATCATTTGTGAACCTTCTCTGTGATTCTGAAAATATTCCCTAAAACTGTTCATACGTTCAGGATTATTAATAATAGAATCAAAAATCTCATTTCTGGTACTCGTATTTTCCAACATGGAGCTTACATCCAGATTTTGACTACAACCTACTACTGAAAATAATCCCAGGAGCATTACTAAAACTATATTTTTCGTTATTTCTCTTATTTAATTATTGTTTTTCTTGCTTCTTCATACTCTTCTTGGGTAATTTCTCCTTTTGCAAATCGCCTTTTTAGAATTTCCAACGGATTTTCTTTTTTTTCCCTGACGTTGTTTGGATTTTTTATCCATAGAACAATTGCTATAATAAACACCACTAGAATTATCCAGGACAGGAAGTTCATTCCCCAAAATTGATCGTTAAAATGATTCATCATAATTCGTAGATTTTAATTTAAAGATATTGTACATCCTTCCTTTTATTTAGCCTCTTCTATAAATTACCCGGGCCACTTGCGGTTCGACAGTGAGTACAAAATTTTAGCAGTTATAATTTACTTACTGTCAACAACTAGTTTACATAATTTTTAAAAAGCAAACCAAAATTGAAGGTACAGCATATTATTATCAGCGGCATTTCTACCAAATCCATCATAGTTGGTGGATGCGCCGTTAAATTTGTTGTAAGCAAAATATTGCAGCGATAGTTTTGTATTTTCCCACGGAAGATAATCCACTTGTGTTCTTATTCCATTGCTGTCAGGGATTCTGGCATTGCTTCCGAAAACTTCTGCTGGTGTGTATAATTCAGTATCTGATGATCCAGTGGTATCAAAATATCCTACCATTAAATTAATACCGGATTTAAAAAATACACTTCCATCTATATTGAATTCGTTTAACTTATTTTCCGGATTTTGGCTGCCTCCTTTTCCGAAGGTTGCATGTAATTTCTGATTTTCATCAATATAAGCGGTGTGCAATGTAAATTGACCATTGGCAAACTGGTGTTCATATTGCAGGTCAACAGCAACATCAGTATAATTATCGGTAGCGCCTGATATTCCGTTGGGATATAGTTTTGTAGCCATTCCAAAGGTACCTACTGAAACATAGTTTTTACTAAATTGTTTCTGAATGGCAAACCTCCAATAAGGCGAAGTACCGCTCACCGCTCCGGAGACCGAAGAATCTGGTGGTAATGCAGCTCCTAATTGTGCCGTTCGATATCCGGTGAGTTCAAAATAAAGTAAATTATTAATCATGGCATAAGCTCCAAGCCCGGCCACGGTACCTCCCAGATTTTCAATGATTGCTCCGCTTCCCGGCGTGGGTGCAACACCAGATGAAGTATAGGGATAACGCCACGCGGGAGTGGTATTCCATAAATCCTGAACCGTTGGGTTATTGTTCAAGGTCACCCCATAGGTAATAGGAATTTTTCCTGATGTTTGATTGGCATATCTAATATCGGTGTTATCTAATCCAATAGTACCAGAGCCATTGTCTAAAGTTAATTGAATGAAAGTTCCAATTTTGGGAGTTACCTGTCCTGCATAGAACAGACTTATTTGTTGTGGGAATTCTAAGTTATTATTTTGGGTGTCCGGAATAGTTTTATTTATAGTTGTAAAACCAGTCTGAAACATTCCTGAAAGAGGTGAAATACCTAAAATTCGGAGGTATTCCTTGATCTCATTAGTGTCTTTTTTAGATACTCTTTGGTCTGTAAGTGTTTTTATACCGGTTAGCGTATAGCCATTCAATTTAAATGCCCTTCCGAAGGAAGTAAGTTGCGGATATACCGTATGACATACTGCACAAGCCATGCCCGTTTGGCGTGCGTAACTGGGAATAGCCAAACTATGTTTAGGAAATAAGAAAAAGATTAATAGTATGGTAAAAAAGATCGTGGGATTTACTTTATTCAATGCTGTTTTCATAATTTGAAAAGATTAACTTATTCTTGTTTTTCTAAAAACCTGATATAATTTACCAATTGCCAACGCTGATCGTCAGAAAGGGCATCCTTATATGACATCATGGGAGGATTTCCGTGGGTAATTTTCCAGAAGATTGCTCCATCACTTTCATTTTTAACCCTTAACGACAAAAAATTAGCAGGTTTGGGATCTAGGGCAGCCCCGGCCATACCATCTCCCTTTCCTTTCATTCCATGACACAGGTAACACATTTGATTAAAGGTCTTCTTCCCTTTTAAGGTAGCGGCTTGATTTTCCGCTAAAGGATTCTTAAGTTCGTTTGCAGATTCTGGTGCTGTCCACACAGCTTTTTGAGCCTTCATTTGATTATATCCCAGAAGAAGGAATAAAATCAAACAAATTCCCTGAAATCTTAGCTTCATTTTACACTTTTTTGAATAGGGATTAGATACCTACAATTTAAAGCATATTAATTTGCAGAAATATGATAATTATCATATTTCCTTTCATTTTTTTTTATAGGAATTTTCAGATTTAGGAAGGAAACCAGCTATGTTTACAATTGTTGAATTCTAAATCCTACCGTTTTGTGGAATGTTCAAGCTCTTTGAAGAATAGCATGAAAGAAAATTACCCCCTATTTCACCGCATTCTGGTGGAATTTTTCAAGGGTCATTTTTAGGTTGAATGGGAATAACAGTAGTCGGTAGACTAAAATTATTCGGTTTTCTTTTGGTAGGTAGATTCTTTTTTTTCGGCATCGGGCTTCGAAGCATATTCAGAATTAAATTGTTCGCCTTTGGAACGATCTGAATTTTTGTTTTTGCCTTTGCTCCAGAAAAATATCAGTGCGCCGATAAAAAGCAGAAATATTACAAAATACATATCCTTTTTTTTACGATTTAAATAAAGCTACAAAAATTGATTTTTTAGCACGTTAATATTAGCATTTCATTACCAGTGGTTTAACGAAATTATAATGAATTAACTATTCAGAATTTCCGCTACGATTTGGCTGCATTTTTCCACCGGATTTTTTTCTGTGTTTAAAGCAATGCTTTTTGTGTTGTACGGCATGTACATATCAGCATCAGAGACCGAAAACAGTCCTACTGTTGGCGTTTTTGAAGAACTGGCCAGATGCATGATCCCGCTGTCGGCACCTATAAAAACTTCTGTATTTGCAATAAAAGCAGCGATTTCCCGAACATCTTTGCTGTAGAACGAAGGGGCTTCAAAATCTATCTGAGACACGTTTTCGACCGGAAGAATTTCAATAATGTTATAATTGGGAAAATCTGATTTCAAGAGAGAATAAAACTCTTTCCACCAGGTTTTAGAAAGGCATTTTTCACCGGTGGCAAAGGTAAAAATACATAAAGATTTTTTGGAATTTCGGGTAATTTCCTGCAGGGTATTTTTGCCTTTTTCAATTTCATCTGAAGTAAGTTTTAGATCCAGATGAGCCACTGGAACCTGACCTTTGGCCGACTCTAACAAAGACAAATAATTTCGAAGTGTATAAACGGGCTTTTTGGCAATATGACTGAAATCTGGAAAATTAGAAAAATGAAAGGTTTCCGAAGTTCCAAAAACTTTATATTTTGAATTGGCTAATTGGGTAAGCAATCGGCCGGAAGAGGAGCCTTCCACCACGTTGATCACCAGGTCGTACTTTCCTTTTTTAACCGACCAAAAGCTCTTCAGGTAATTCATGGGAGCTCTAAAAGGTTTGCGCGG
>JBAVQO010000063.1:0-5088 GCA_049694135.1 Gillisia sp.
AGATTGTGGTCTTTCTCGATCTTCCAGTCCTTCATTCCATAATCTGTATAGAACTGGTGGTCTTCCATGAACATTTTTATGTTCTCTGCCCGCCATTCGGAGGGAGAGTAATTGTGAATGTTATGAAGCTGAAGTTCCTGCCGCAGGAGTTCGCTGGTTTCTGCGAAATAATCCTTGGCAATATGAGAGCTGTCTGCATCTCGTATTATTTTTTCTGCAAGAGTGGTGGGAGTGGCATTTGCTTTAGTGGCAAGTATAATTTTTTCGACTTCCTCCTGTATGTGCTCATCTACATGATTTTCATTCAAAAAGTCTCTGGCTATTTTCACGCTTTCTTCTTCATGTCCCTTGTACTTTTTAGTGTATCCGGTATCATGGAACCACGCTGCCAGTAGCAAAGGGAGTTCTTCTTTAACATTTAATTCAGAATTCTCCATTAATTCTTTAGTACTTTTAACAACCCGATGCGTGTGATTGAAGTTGTGATATAAGTAGGTATTTGGCAGTTTTTCCCTGAAAAGTTCCAGTACAAATTTTTCTGCTTTATCGAGTAATTCTGTCATTAAGAAAGGAATATTTATAACGCCAAATTACAAAAAAAACCCCGATTAGAAGTCTATGAAAAATTTTAACCTTTTTCTAACTTTTTCACTTTCCCTTCTTCTTTTAAGCTGTTCCATCTACAAGGCAAAGTATGCTGAAGACCAGCCTAAGAAAGATTTCGGATACCCCAAAAACAAAGAGATTGAAAAAACTTTTTACCTATTAGGCGATGCCGGATATTCTCCTCCAGGCGGAAGTTCTGAAGGGTTGATTGCTCTCAAAAAATTAATGGATTCTGTAAAAGCTTCAGATGATTATACCATTATTCTTGGCGACAATGTTTATCCTGTAGGTATGCCGCCCAAAGGGGCCCCTACAAGAGAACAATCTGAATACAGAATCGATGCGCAATTGGATGCCTTAGAGAATTTTAAAGGTCACGTAATCGTAATTCCGGGCAATCATGAATGGTATAATGAAGGCATTGATGGATTAAACAGAGAAAGAGATTATTTTAAGGAAAAATTTGGCGATCGCCTAAAATGGGCTCCGAACACCGGATGCGGACTGGAGGTCATGGACATCACAGACAACATAGCACTCATTCTTATAGATTCCCAGTGGTTTTTAGAAGATTGGGACAAAAATCCCCGAATAAACGATAACTGCTCCGAGATAAAAACTCGCGAGGCCATGCTGTTGGAAGTGGCATCAGAAATCAAGAAAAACGAAAACAAAACCACTATTATAGCTATGCATCACCCGCTTTACACTAATGGTGTTCACGGCGGGCAGTACAATTTTGATAAAAATCTTTACCCTTCCCAAAAAAAGATTCCGGTGCCTATTTTAGGATCCCTGGCCGCTTTAATTCGCACCAGCGGAGGAGTTTCTATTCAGGACCGGCAGAATGAACGTTATAAATCTATGGCCAATCGCTTAATAACGCTGGCCCAGACTTCAGACAGGCTGATCTTTGCCTCTGGTCATGAGCATACTTTACAGTACATAGAACACGGGAATGTAAAACAAATTGTTTCCGGTGCCGGCTCCAAAGCTTCGTATGTTGTTTTAAGTAATGATGGGCTTTTTGCAGATCCAAATCAGGGTTTCGCTGTTCTGGATGTTTTTAAAGATGGTTCCAGCTGGGTAAGTTATTATGAAAGTGTGAATCAGAAACCTGTTTTAAAGTATCAGAAAGAAGTTTATGCGGCACCCACTTCTATTGATGTTTCCAAATTGAAGAAGGTTTTTCCCGATTCCATAGAAGCTTCGGTTTACACCAAGGAGGAAACGGAAAAAACCAGTCTTTATAAAAGTGTCTGGGGGCAGCGTTACCGGGAACTTTACGGAAGCCCCGTAAAAGTGAAGGTTGCCAACCTGGATACTTTGTACGGAGGTTTAAAACCCATTAGAAAAGGAGGAGGGCACCAAACCAAATCTATTCGCCTAAAAGACAGCCTGGGAAGAGATTATAATATGCGGCGTATAAAAAAGAGTGCCGTGCAGTTTTTGCAGACAGTTGCTTTTAAAGACACCCCTGTACAGCAGCAGTTGGAAAATACCGTGGCAGAGAACGTAATCAACGATTTCTATACCGCGGCTCATCCTTATGCTTTTCTCGCAGTTCCAAAACTTTCAGATGCAGCAGGAGTTTATCATACCAATCCGAAACTGTTTTACATTCCGAAGCAGGAAGCCCTTGGAAAATACAATGCAGAATATGGAGATGAATTATACATGATTGTGGAACGCCCGGAAGAAGGTTGGGAAGATCTGAAGAGTTTTGGTTCACCTAATCATGATATTATAAGTACTTCCGAAATGTTTGATAAGCTTCGGAGAGATGAAAAATATTCTCTTGATGAAGCAGCTTATGTAAGAGCACGAATTTTTGATATGCTCATAGGAGATTGGGATCGGCACCAGGATCAGTGGCGCTGGGCCGAGTTTGAAGATAAGAAAGGAAACCGCACTTTTGAACCTATACCAAGAGACCGGGACCAGGCTTTTTCTAATTTTGATGGTGCTTTCTTTGGCACGTTGCGGGGTATCACCGGGTTCGCGAATCAGTTTGGAGTGTACAGCAGTGATATAAAAGACGTAAAATGGTTTAATACTGCTGCTACAGGATTAGACCGCGAATTGCTTCAGAATGTAGGAAAAGATACATGGATAGAACAAGCTAAATACATCCAGAAACATGTTACCGACACTGTAATAGAACAGGCTTTTAAGGACCTTCCCCCGGAAACCCTCGGAAAAACAACAGACTATATCAAAAAAAGTCTGAAGGGAAGAAGGGGCAATATTGTGGATATTGCGCGCCGATATTATAATTACCTGGCTAAACTTGCTATTGTAACCGGTACCGACAAAGATGATGCGGTAGATGTAATACGGCTGCCTGATGGAAATACCAGGGTGAAAATTTCCCGTTTAAAAGATGGCCAAAGAGCTGAAATTATCAGCGACAAGATCTATAAAAGAGATGAAACCAATGAAATCTGGGTCTATGCCCTGGACGATGACGATCAAATAAATGTTTCGGGAAATAACAAAGACAAAAATCAGATTTTTGTTCGCGTAATCGGGGGGCAGAATAACGACATTTACAAGGTCGCGGAAAATAGTGGTAAAAAAGTGAAAATTTACGACTATAAAACAATGCCTTCCACGATAAAGTCTGAAGGAAAAGCAAAATTTCGTTTTCAAAACGATTATGAAATAAACACCTTCGATAAGGATAAAAAGATTTTCAAAGGGAATTCGCTGTTGCCAGGCGTTGGATATAATCCTGATGAAGGCTTTAAAATTGGTATTAAAAGTATTTATACCGTCAATGGATTTAAACGCGATCCGTTTACCGCTCAACATACCGTGTCCGTAGGCTGGTATTCTGCAACCGGAGGGTTTAGCGTAGATTACAAAGGCGAATTTGCCGATATTTTAGGCGATTATAATCTGGTATTAGGCGCAGATTTTACAAGTCCTGCTTACAGTATGAACTTCTTCGGAATTGGGAATGAAACCCCTAATTACGATGATGAAAAGGGCTTTGATTACAACAGGGTTAAAATCAATAAAATAGGAGCCAATTTCGGATTTCAACGAAAATCGCCCTTCGGAAGTTATTTTGGTTATATGGCCAATTTTGAAAGTGTGAAGATAGACCCCACTGCCAACCGATTTATAACAGCCGATTACAGCGATGCGAACAGCAACTATTTTAACAGGAAATATTTTGCCGGACTGGAAGCTATTTACAGGTATGAAAGTTATGATTATAATTTAAATCCCACCCGCGGAATGAAGTTTGAACTTGATCTGGGAACAAAATTGAATCTTCAGCAGACCAACCGGTTTTATGGCTATTTTAAACCTTACTTAGGATTTTATAATGCTGTTACCCGCGATCGAAAACTGGTGGTGAAATCACACGTGGATGCACAATTTAACATGGGCGATGATTTCGAATTCTATCAGGCGGCCTTTTTAGGAGGCGAAACAGGGTTGCGAGGGTACAGGTTAAACAGGTTTGCCGGCAAAAGCGCTTTTGGAACAGGTGCCGATCTTCGGTATAGCTTCGACCAATTTAAAACCTCTTTTCTTCCATTCCAGATCGGAGTTTATGGAGGGTATGATCTGGGCCGGGTGTGGGTAAAACCTCACCGCAGCAAGGAGTGGCACGACAGTTACGGCGGGGGGTTCTGGGTGAACAGTGCACAGGCCATCAATGCCAATTTCAGTTATTTCTGGAGTGGTGAAGGCGGAAGATTTAGCTTTGCCTTAGGATTGAGGTTTTAGGCTTAAAAGAAGCGGCCGGGATAACCGGCCACTTCTTTGTTTAGCTTTCCTGTACAGGTTTGTTAATCGAAAGCCCGTTTGTAAAATCGATTGTACGAATAGGAAACGGAATATTTATACCTTCTTTATCGTATGCTTTTTTAATGGCAATAATCGCTTTGTTTTGCGCCAGTAAAATATCGCGATTTTTGGTAACATCTGTCCAGAAACGCAAGATATAATTGATGGAGCTATCGCCGAATTCCTGATACATAAATTCCACCTCTTCGTTTCCCCTTTGCGGAAAAAGCTTTTCAATAACTTCTTTCGTAATTTTTTCCACCAGTTCAAGATCGCTGGCGTAACCAACTCCACAATTTATAAAAACACGACCGCGTGGAGTTCTCGAAAAATTTCTGAAGGGTTCATCTACAATTTTGGAATTTGGAATGACCACGTAATTATTATCGGCTCCCTTAATAACGATATTACGCAGGGTGATTTCGGTAACTTCCCCGCTAAAGCCGTTGGTTTCTACCCAATCACCTATTTGAATCTCCGGTAAAAAACTGAGAATTACACCAGAAAAGGTATTATTTAGGGTTCCCTGCAAAGCTAAACCAATAGCCAGTCCTACAACCCCGGCACCTGCGAGCACAGAGGTTAAAACTTTATCGAGGTTCAATAGGCCCAAGGCAATAAAGAAACCTATCAGGATCACAACTGCCTTAATAACCTTTACCGAGATCTGCCTAATAG
>JBAVQO010000064.1:0-3219 GCA_049694135.1 Gillisia sp.
TCCTCCTTCTTCTCATTCAATTTCTGAACATAACTTGCAGCGGCATCTATATAGGAGCGCTGTAAATTTCTGCGATAAGCATCCACTTTTTGGCTGCTGTAAAGCTCAGAGAAAATTCCTTTCCTCAGGTCGTTAAGCATTTCCAGGGGAGAATAGGCCGAATTTCCATTCATCTGGGTATTTTCTACCATTCGCTTCAATCGGTCTTGATTCAGCAAATATTCCAACGCCATGGTTTGCAGATTCTGAACTTTTTCTATCGCTCCGGCAGATTCAATCCTGTTTAAAATTTCTTTGTTCAATAGCCAGTCGGGGGTAGTAAAGGCATTTTCATTCAGAAACTTTACCGCATTTTGTTGAATCTTTTCAGGAACAGGTTCATACACCACTCCATCCTGATCGCTGGATTTTCGGGTTTCATAAACCCCTCCTACGTTGGTAATTACGTGATAAATGTACCCGCGCCACATTCCGGTAAGTTCGCCATAAACCTCGGCAAGATCCGCGTAATCTTTTCCTTTGGTCGCTGTCCAATCCACCAAATGCGGTACTACTTTTTTTAGATTTGCAAGTCCGTATTGGCTTGCTTTTATCTGATCTCTTCCCAGGCTTTCGGTTTGCGATTGCGGATCTACTCTGTCATACCCGCCTCCAAATTCATAAACAGGATCTCCGGCTTTGGCCAGAATCCATTTATCCAGGGTGTCTTTTTCTTCTTTGGGAGTTTCTGCTTCGGGTAAATACCGATATCCCCAGTTTATGGCGTATAAATCGTAAGGTCCCATCATTCTGATATAGCGCACCCCTTTATCTCCCGGCTGGGCTACGTAATTCACCCGGGCATAATCCATAATTGACGGGGTCAAACCATATTTCTGAGTAAAAGTGGCAGAACGCAGGGAATCTGTAGGATAGGCGGAGCTGGCTTTCATATTATGCGGAAGCCCCAGCGAATGTCCAACTTCATGAGCGATTACCATTCGCATCATCTCTCCAATTTCCTTTTCGGGAGTTTCGAGGGTTCGGGCATTGGGATTTTGGGCACCGGCTTCAATCATAAACCTATTGCGGTAAGATCGCAAATGATTGTGATACCACATCACATCACTTTCTATTATTTCGCCGGTTCGCGGATCCACGACCGAGGGGCCCATAGCATTTCGGGTAGTATTGGCCACGTACCTTACCACCGAATATCGTACATCTTCGGGGCTAAATTCAGGATCTTCTTCTTTGGTAGGCGGATCTTTAGCGATAATGGCATTTTTAAAGCCTGCTTTTTCAAAAGCTTTATTCCAGTCTTCAATTCCCTGTTTAAAGTAGGGGCGCCATTTCATAGGCGTTGCCGGGTCGAGGTAATAAACAATAGGTTTTACAGGTTCTACCAGCTCTCCTCTTTTATAGGCCTCAATATCTTTTGGAACCAATCTCCATCTGCGGATTATTTCGTAATCATCAGATTTCAGCTCATCTGAATTATAATCGTACTTTTTCACTGTAAACCATCCTATCCTGGGATCTGCGATTCGGGGCTGCATTTTATCTTCCGGAAGCAGCACCATAGACTGGTTCATCAACAACGTAATGGTTCCGGCCTGTTCTCTTTCCGGTGGCTCTTCCGCCTGATAGGTCATTACATGCTGCACCTCGATATTTTTAGGATAAGAATGTACAGATTCTATATAAGATCTGGAGGGATCCAGTTTTTTCACCTTGTACTTCTTCCGAAGCGAAGAAGACATTCCATCGATGGCCTCCACCTCAGATTCGAACAAACTGCTTACTTCAATAACCACAGCGGAAGAATCGGGCGTGTAAGCTTCAATTTTTGAACTATATAGAATGGGCGCGAAATTATTGGCCTGTACAGAAGTATGAATGGGGGAATTTTCATCGCTCTGATTTTCAAAACTTTCGACTTTTAAATCTATATTCCCGTCGCGCTTATACCATCGCACCACCTGCTCGTTCACTTTGGTACCGGCATTTACATAGCCTCCGCCATAACCGGCAGGAACTTTTGCGATCCGGCTTACCAGCAACATGTCTTTACCCAAAAGTTGTTTGGGAATTTCATAATATAGCTTATCTCCTACCCTGTGAGTGGTAAAAAGTCCCGAATCGGCTTGAGTTCCGGAAGGAATTACTTCAGAATACGGTTTAAGATCACCGGCTTTTGCTGTCTTAACGGGGTTTGAATTTTTTCCCGCTACCGCCGATTGTGGGGTTTTGCAGGCTGCAGCCGAAAGAGCCAACAGCGCCAAAAAAGATAATTTCTTTATCATATTATTATTTTGAAAGCCTCAATATAAGCAAACCTGCGGAAAATTTACCAACACCGCAAAATTATACCTATCCTATTCCCGGGCTTTTTTATTAACCTATTATATCAGATATTTACAAAAACATTTTTATAATGAAGAGATATAATTTAATAAGCGCCGTATTGATCCTGATTTTTTCTTCGGCTTCATGCCTTGCACAGAAGCAGGAAAAAGGCGATTTTTTAACCCGCGCCATGGACACCACTGTAGATCCGGGGGAAAACTTCTTTCAATATGCTACCGGAAACTGGATGAAGGAAAACCCTATTCCCGCTACCGAAAGCCGATGGGGCCTTGCTTCTCTTATAAAAGAAGAAACCTACAAACGCCTGCGGGGAATTCTTGAAGACGCTTCCACATCTTCAGCAGCTAAAGGAACCGCCGAACAAAAGCTCGGGGATTTTTATGCCACGGGGATGGATACACTAAGCATCGAAAAACAAGGTTTTTCACCTTTGCAGCCCGAACTCGATAAAATAAACGCTATTTCTACCAAAGAAGATCTTTTTAAGACCGCTGCTCTTCTTCAGAAGGAAGGTGTGGGAGTAATGTTTGGCTTATATATTGGCCAGGACGACAAGAATAGCGAGGTGGTGGCTTTGCATTTATGGCAGAGCGGCCTCGGGCTACCGAACCGCGAATATTATTTTAGAGACGATGAAAGAACAAAGAATATCCGCGAGGAATATAAAGATCATTTAGCCAATGAATTCGGCTTAATAGGAGACGATGCTTCTGCTGCAGCAAAAAAGAGCAAAGCCGTTTATGAAATCGAGGCTTTTCTGGCCAATTCCTCCAGGAAACTAGCCGATCTGCGGGATCCTTATGCCAATTATCACAAAATGAGTTTGGAAGAACTTTCTAGTCTTACTCCAAATATCCAATGGAAAACCAT
>JBAVQO010000065.1:0-8477 GCA_049694135.1 Gillisia sp.
CGGCAAAAATGGCTTTAAAATGTAAAATCAGCTTTCTTTTCGAAAAAAATAACAAAGGGAAGAGTATTCCCCGCTTTTTCGTGCCTGTAAGTTGGATTTTAAGCCTATAAAAAAGGAATTGATAAAATTCGTTTTTCGTGTCCTATATTTTTCTGATAACATGCTCACATAAAATGAATCGAAAATCAACGGCTTGCTATCTGTCTGCCGAAAACCATGGGGCGAAAACAATTCCGAAAGACTATTTTTTGAAAAATGCCATAAATGTCGGGGCACATCGTAAGCTGCCCAGAATTTTCCGTAGTACTGTGCATCATAACTTCTGAAATTGGGAACGGCGATAACGAGCAAACCATTCTTCTTTAGCAAATGCTGAATTTCTATGATCCGGTTTTTAAGATCCGGAAGATGTTCCATCACATGCCACAAAGTTATAACATCAAATTTTTCGGACCGGAATTTAGATAACCCCGACTCCAGAATTATACCCTTGTTTCCGGAAAGTTCTCTGGCTTTTGAATCCGGCTCTACCCCTTGGACTTTCCATCCCTTCTTTTTGGCTATTTTTAAGAATTCTCCTGTCCCGGCTCCAATGTCCAAAAGCCGACCTTTCTGTGGATATTTTTTGCTGATCCACTTTAGCTTCTTCTGAATCATTTTTCCTTTTATATACTGATATATTTTATCGGTAAAAGATTCTTTGGAATCGGTATGTGAAATATATTTACTGCTTTGGTAATAGCCGGGTAAATTAGCCGCCGACGGCTGAGGGTGCGTAACAAGCATCTCGCGCTGCTCATCATAAAAAAGATGAAATTCCTCCCCGCTTACGGTGAAATCTTTACAGGTTAAGAAAGGTGTTTTTTTAGGATCTAAAGAAAAATCGTTCACTTAATGAAAAGAATTTGAAGAAGTTCCACGTGGAACATTGTTATTTATCGGCCCATATAAACCAGCAAAACCGAAATATCACTCGGGCTGACTCCGCTTATGCGTGACGCTTGAGAAACACTTACAGGCTGAATTTTATTCAATTTTTCTCTCGCTTCAAAAGACATGGATTTTATTTTTGAATAGTCGAAATCATTTGGAATTCGCACATCCTCCAAACGATGAAGTTTATCGGCATTGTTTTTTTCCTTGTCGATATATCCGGAATATTTAACCTGAATTTCCGTTTGCTCCAACATCTCTTCATTTAGATTATTTTCTGAAATAAATTCCTCTACTCCACTAAACTTTCGCACATCATCCATTGTGATATTAGGACGCGAAAAAATCTTAAAGATCTTATCGCTTTGTTTCATAGGAGAGGATTTTTTTTCATCCAGAACCACATTTGCTTCTTCGGGAACAACACTTGTATCTTTTAAAAATTCAACGAATTTTAAGGACTTTTGCTTTTTTTCCTCCATTCTGCGCATTCGTTCCTGTTTGGCCAATCCGAGCTGGAAGGATTTTTCAGTGAGCCTAAAATCAGCATTATCCTGCCTTAGCAAAGTGCGATATTCAGCTCGGGAGGTAAACATACGATACGGTTCTTCGGTTCCTTTGGTAATTAAATCGTCTATCAGCACCCCGATATAAGCTTCATCTCTCTTTAAAGTAAAAGCTTCCCTTTCCTGAACCTTAAGGGCGGCATTAATCCCTGCCATTATTCCCTGGGAGGCTGCCTCTTCATATCCGGTGGTTCCATTTATCTGCCCTGCAAAATAAAGTCCTTCTACAAGCTTGGTTTCCAGCGTATGTTTTAACTGAGTAGGTGGAAAATAATCATATTCTATAGCATAACCGGGGCGGAAAAATTTCACGTTTTCAAACCCTTCCACAGATTTCAAAGCTCGATACTGCACATCTTCGGGCAAAGAAGTTGAAAATCCGTTTACATAAACCTCCACCGTCTTCCAGCCCTCGGGCTCTACAAAAAGTTGATGCCGGTCTTTATCTGCAAACCGATTTATTTTATCTTCAATAGAAGGGCAATATCGAGGGCCCACACTTTTAATTCTTCCATTAAACATAGGAGACCTGTCAAAACCTTCTTTCAGGAGATTGTGAACTTCCGGCGAAGTATATGTCATATAACAAGATCGTTGCTCTTTCAGAGGTCGGGTTTCATCTAAAAAAGAAAATTTAGAAGGAACTTCATCCCCGGGCTGTTCTATCATTTTAGAATAATCCAGGGATCTTCCATCCACTCGCGGAGGAGTTCCTGTTTTCATTCTTCCGGATTCAAAACCTAGTTGAACGAGTTCTTCTGTTATTCCAGTAGCCGCTCTTTCTCCAGATCTACCACCTCCAAAATTCTTATCACCAATATGAATTAGCCCATTCAAAAAAGTTCCATTGGTTAAAACCACAGATTTCGCCCTGATTTCAATTCCCAGGCTGGTCTTCACTCCTACTATTTTCTCTCCTTCTATCAGGAGCCCGGATACCATTTCCTGATAAAAATCTAGGTTCGGCGTATTCTCTAATCTTAAACGCCAGTGTTCTGCAAACATCATTCTGTCGCTTTGCACTCGGGGACTCCACATCGCAGGCCCCTTAGATTTATTCAACATTTTGAATTGGATGGCGCTTGTGTCACTCACTAATCCACTGTATCCTCCCAATGCGTCAATCTCTCTTACAATTTGTCCCTTCGCGATTCCCCCCATGGCAGGATTACAACTCATCTGTGCAATGTTCTGAAGGTTCATCGTAATCAAAAGGGTCGAGCTCCCCATATTGGCAGCGGCGGCGGCGGCTTCACTTCCCGCATGACCGGCACCCACCACAATTACATCATATTCGTTATTAAACATTCATTCCTCTTTAGCGTTCCACGTGGAACAATTTCATCTTTTCCTCTTCTTTCCCTCTCATCCTGGAGGACTCATCTGGCGTTTTATCTTTATACCCACAAAGGTGTAACACCCCGTGTATCATAACCCGTCGCAATTCCTCTTCAAAACTAACATTAAAATCCAGGGCATTTTCCCGAACCCTCTGTTCACTTATAAAGACATCTGCCTGTAAAGCATTTCCTACGCTGTAGTCAAAAGTTATGATGTCGGTTAGGGTATCATGATGTAGATATTCAACATTAATTTTATGCAAATATTCATCATCACAAAATATGTACGTAATATTCTCTACCGTTTTTTGTTCCGAATAGATCACCTCTTCTATCCATTCCGAATATCTCTTTTCACCTTCCAATTTAAAATTGGCCTCGCTATAAAACTCAATCATTTTTCTTGTCAAAATAGTTGCGAACACGAATTTTGTAATTCTGCCGCAAAGGTAGAATATGTCTGTTTAAAATCTCTGTAGAATTGAAATATTCTTTAGCCTTACCAATTTGATCCTGAGCATGGTTCTGATATTCCTTTGTATTGGTTCTGGATTCCCTTTTGTTTTCAAATCCCTCAGAATTCACCGCATCCTTCATCTTTAACATTTGTTCCTTTATTCGATTCATTCTGTTTAGGGCCTGTTTTGTAACGCCCTCTTCCAACAATTGCTTTTCTGCCTGCTCCATTTCCTGAAGCACGGGCATCTTTCCCTTTTCTCCCAATTCCTGAAGCCTGTCCTGCAGCTGCAACCTCAACTCCTGTTGTTCCTTGTAGATCTCATAAAGCCTCGCATTCTCTTCTTCTGAAGAACCTTTGGGTTCTCCTTTCTCTCCTTCCTGCTCCCCAGGTTTTTGATCTTGTATCTCCTTAGCCATTTTGGAATTCAACTGTTCCTGAGATTGAATGATGTCGGACAACTGAATCCCTTTTTTGCCGGCCCCCTTACCCCCGGCAGAACTCTCCATTTTCTGCATATTCGAAAGTACGTCGTCCAGCATATTCGCAAGCTCATTAGTACCCGTCATTACGTATTGCTGACTCGCGGCTCCCTGTGGTAATTCATTCTGAGAAAGACGTTCCAGAGCCTTATTTAGATCGTACTCAATACTGGTAAGACTTTCGGTGATCTTATCTGAAATCATGGGATTTTTAAGAGCAAGTGAAAATATGCTGTCGTTTATATGCTCAAAATGTTCCTTCAGTACCTGTTGTTTTTTTAGCCTGGCCGCATATTCAGGATTATTGATCCGCATGTTCCTGAAATCCTTCAGCAGGTCTTCCTGTTCAAACGAAAAAGTCAAAAGATTGTCCAGGATCTTGCGCATGGAATCTATATCTATGTTCAACTGCTGTCCCTGGGCCATGGTGCGGGAGGTTTTCATTTTCTGAGCAAGACTTTTCATTTTTTTTGCAGCCGAATTTTGATGTTCACCTGCGCTTTTATTGTTCTCCTGCTCCAACTCTTCCGAAGCCTTCTCCTGGTCCTGCGAAATACTTTCTTCCGCATCCTTATCTCGCGGCAGCTCCAATGGCTTTTTTAAGCCTTCATTTTCTTTTTTTAAATCATCCAGTTCCTTCTGAAAATCAGAAAATTTCTTATTCAGTTCCTTCTGAAAATCCTGCGCTTCCTTAGAATCTTTCGAATCCTGCTCTGCCAGCTTTTCCTGTTCAGTAGATAATTGTTGCAGGTTGTTAATCAGCTGTTCAGACTTTCGATCAATATAATATCGTTTTGTAAGCTCGAGCAATTGCTCCAGACTTTTTTGTTGTGAAGAATTATTTTTGGCTAAATTTTCCAATTTTTCACCCAGTTCTTCTTTGTCTATTTTGTTTGAATATTCCTCCAACTCCTTAAGCAATTTCTCGTTTTCCTTTAAACGTTCCTCGTTTCGGCTTAGCCGCTCCTGTAGTTGTTTTTTATAGTCCTCATTGCCGGAGTTCCCATCCTTTTGAAGGGTTTTTTGTAATTTTTCTGAATAGTTCCTCATCATTTCCTCCTGTGCTTTTTGTCTTTTCAGAAAATCCTTCAGTTTCCTTCGGTCATTAAAATCAAGGTTTTCCTTCTGTTTTTCTTCTTCAGAAAATCTGCTGAATTCCTCCCGGGAGGAATTCATTTTCTCAAAATCTTTACTCATTCCGGAAATAGATTCTCCCTGTTTCTGAGTCAAGTCAGATTCCAGCTCCTGATCTGACTTTTTTCGAAAATCGAAAATTTCGCTTTTAGTGCTTTTGGAACCATGGATGCCATCGTTGTCAAACACCTCAAAGTACAACTGATAATTTTGCCCTTTTTCAAGCTGAAGTTCTCCCGGAAATGACGCTAAAAATGTACAAAACGAAGCTTTTTCAAAAGGAACGGTCACAAATTTCTTTTCTTCCTCTTTTTCCTCTTTATAATACACCAGCCTTATATTTTTAATTTTGTAATCATCAGATGCACTGCCTTTAAAATACATTATATCATCCACGCTGTCCTTCTTCATCTCCATCTTAATAGCAGGCGGCTGGTCTTTTATCACCCCAATGCGGTAATCCAGATTTTCATAATTCTTCATTTCCGAATTCGACGTGTTTACAGAGTATAAGGTTGTAAAGAACAGCGGTTTTGAGAGTTCAAATTGGCTGCCCTTCCGTTTAAATTCCATAATTGTATCTCCGGACGAAAAACTTATAGATTGTGTAGCCTCTGTTTCCAGCTTCCACAAAACCGTCGTGCCTTCCGGTACTGTCGCGTTACCCGTTCCACTGATTTCTTCGTCAGTTTTACCTGTATACCCGGGATAATTTAAAAACATCTTAAAATCTCGCAGCCTGGGCACTTTAATAACTTCAATAAAATAGTCTGAAGAGCGAACACCATTTGCTTCCAGCTTAAAATATACGGGATTCTTAACCTTTTGGAACCGGTACTCGAACTCGTTGGAAGACGTCTGCTTCAGAAAATATTTTTCGCCCTCATAATTAATAGAAATATTTTCAGGAATAACTTTTCCTTCTGTAGAAACTTTCAGTAAAAAATCACTGCCCTCTTCAACTTTAAAATGCTGCGCAGGTAAAATAAACCGAAATGGCGCAGGAGGCGCATAAGCGATATTATAATGAACCACACGTTGGTAACTCTTAGAAAATTGCGCAAAATTTCCTGTGAAAATAACGGCAAGCAGGATGATAACGGGAAAAAGTGCATATTTCAGATATTTAAGTCCCGATTTAAGATCGACGGCTCTCGTAAATGGAACAGGGCTTAATTCCCTGGATTTTTGGGAAATACTGGCCAGCAACAATTCCGATTGCTGCTGCGCATTTTTGAGCTGCAAAACATTGACCAGTTTGTCCCTTACTTCAGGAAAATATCGTCCCACCATTTTAGAGGCTTCCAGCAACCCGATACCTCTGGCTAGTTTAAAGAGCTGCAACACCGGAAAGACAATGAAACGAACGAAAAGCGCGGCAGAAATAAAAATAAAAGTCCAGAATAAAATACTCCTATAAAAAGAATTTAACCAGAAGAGATACTCAACAAATAGAATAATAAGAGCATAAAGCAGCCATAAAGCCAGAAACAGCGAAATCCCCTTAAGCACTTCATTAAGGTAAAATTTCCTGATAAATGCTTTTAATTTCTGCTCTACAATGTGAAAATCATCCATTTTTCGCCTTCCTAATCCTTCACTAAAACTACAAATTTCTTTTGATATTATTCAGGTCTGGGAAATCCCTCTGGGTCTAATAAACTTCTCACTCTTACTGCGGAATCAATTCAAAAAAACAATAGAATCCTTACCTTTGCCATCAAAATTCAGAATTTATGTCGAAAGTACGTGTTCGTTTTGCACCCAGTCCTACAGGACCTCTTCATATAGGCGGAGTTAGAACTGCTCTCTATAATTATTTATTCGCTAAAAAACACGGCGGCGATTTTTTGTTGAGAATTGAAGATACCGATCAGGCTCGGTTCGTAGAGGGAGCAGAAAAATACATTATCGATTCGCTAACCTGGTGTGGAATACCTTACGATGAAGGCCCCGGAAAAGAAGGAGAATGCGGGCCCTATCGCCAGAGCGAACGCGCTTTTATCTACAAAGAATATGCAGATATCCTGATCTCCAACGGCAACGCGTACTATGCTTTTGATTCTGCTGAAGATCTCGATAAACATCGACAAGAACATGAGAAAAAAGGCAAAACGTTCATCTATAACTGGCATAACCGATTAAAATTGCAGAATTCTCTTTCTCTTTCTGAAGAAGAAGTACAAAAAAGAATTGAGGCCCACGAACCTTACGTAATTCGTTTTAAATCTCCTGAAAATGAGAATTTAGAGCTCAATGACGAGATTCGTGGTGAAATGCAGGTTAATACATCCATTCTTGATGATAAGGTTCTTTTTAAAAGCGACGGACTGCCCACTTATCATTTAGCCAACGTGGTAGATGATCATTTAATGGCCATTACTCACGTAATTCGAGGAGAGGAATGGCTACCCTCCCTGGCACTGCACACATTGTTGTACAGGTCCTTTGGGTGGCAAGCGCCACATTTTGCTCATCTGCCTCTCATTTTAAAACCTCAGGGCAAAGGAAAACTGAGCAAGAGAGATGGCGACAAAATGGGATTTCCTGTATTTCCTCTGGAATGGAAAGATCCTAAATCAGGAGAAATATCAAGTGGATATCGCGAAGAGAACTATTTTCCCGAAGCAGTGGTGAATATGTTGAGCCTGCTCGGTTGGAATCCAGGAACAGAACAGGAATTTTTTAGCCTGCAGGAGCTTGTTCAGGCGTTTGAGCTTTCTCGTGTTCATAAATCGGGAGCCAAATTCGATCCCGAAAAAACCAAATGGTTTCAACAACACTATTTACAAAAGGCGCCAAATGAATTTTTAGCAGAAAAATTTCAGAAAATTCTTTCAGAAAAAGGTATAGATGCCTCATCAGAATATGTACTGAAAGTAGTGTCGCTGTTAAAGGAACGTGCCACCTTTGTAGATGATTTCTGGGAGTTGGGAAATTATTTCTTCCAAACACCTTCAGAATACGACGCAAAAGCCGCGAAAAAAGCCTGGAAAGAAGATTCCGGGGCAACCATGAAAAAGGTTTCGGAAGTTATTGCTAATACAGAACCATTTGTGGGAGAAACTTTGCAGAAAAATGTAAAAGACTGGATAACAGGAAACGATATTGGCTTTGGAAAAGTAATGCAACCTCTGCGGCTGGCTCTGGTAGGCGCTATGCAGGGGCCTGATGTTTTTGAAATAGCAGTGACCCTCGGAAAAAAAGAGACACTTCATAGAATTGAGCTGATAATCCAAAAAATGGCTTCTTAAGATTTAAAAGTACAACAGAGTAGAAATAGATTTAAAGTATCCGGTGGTTTTTCCCTTTACTCATATCTTCAAAAAAAGCATTTACGACTTGTTTGCGGCATCTTTTCTTTCCAGGAACATTTCTGGGTGCCATAAACATTTTTCTAGCTTAAAACCTCTTCTGGCTTCTTTTTCTTCAGAACAAAAGATACTAAGGAAAACCGCAGAAGGAATCCAGGTGTTTCCAAAAAAGGTATAAAAGGATTGCGGAAGGATGTAGGAATAAAAAAAGTGGCTCGAGCCACTTTTTCATAATTTAATCTTTGGTTACC